>JAAHHN010000117.1 GCA_010672165.1 Spirulina sp. SIO3F2
AACAAATAAATTTATTTACCGCTATTTATTGATCTGAATCTAACGAGGCCTCAGACCAAAAAGCTCGACACGGTTCATCAGCCCTCTACCCATCCGGAGGAAGCGCTGGAGCCGATGACGCCAGCCCCATCATTGCAGACGATGACAATCGCTGATCCTTGGGAAGCGCCAGCACCAACGCCGGAAGCAGAAGCTAACCTCCCTGAGGCTCCCATGCCCTTACAAAAGGAAGATGATAAAAAGGTGGATGCACCAGCCACTAAACCCCCCGGTCAACCCGCCTACGGCAAAGTGATGCTAAACCAGTTGCTCATCACTTTATTTCCCCATCATCAATCTACTGATCAATCCCCTTGATTACGTTATCTCAGACTGAATAATCCTTGATGTCCATCAATCGTGTTCATCATTCTGATCAAGTGATATCCGGTTGAGCCAAAAATCCATAATTTTGACCTTCGTGGTTTTGCATTGCATGAGTAATTACTCATTCGGATCAACGTGATTTGTAACAGTCTCGTTGACTTAAGATTGCACAATTATTGCGATCAAACAATATCCCTTTAGACCTTGAGATACATGGCATCTCAAGGTTTTGCCATTTGAATACTGGGACGGTATTTTTGCTCTTAATAAAATATTAATTTCATTAATCAATGGCACAAGAAATAGATATTGAGAAATCTGCATTGATCCGCTCCCAGCACAAAAAAAAGTCATAGCTTCGTGATAAGCTATGACTCGAAAGAAATTTTTAATAATTACTTGAGTCGCAGTCTTGCAGTGCTCGCACACTCAATACCCGGATTTGAGATACATTCTGTCACTCCAGCTCCAGGTCACCGCAGCAACTCGCAGTTGTGAACTATCACTAGCTTTCATGTAAGCGCCTCACACCAAAAGAGGAGGAATTGAGGATCATGGTACAAACCAAACCCAAATTTGAAGCAGGGGTAAAGGATTACCGCCTGACTTATTACACCCCTGATTACACCCCCAAAGACACGGATCTATTGGCTTGTTTCCGGATGACCCCCCAACCGGGTGTTCCTCCTGAAGAAGCCGGTGCCGCCGTTGCCGCTGAATCATCCACTGGTACCTGGACTACCGTTTGGACGGATAACCTCACCGACTTGGATCGCTACAAAGGTCGTTGCTATGACCTCGAAGCTGTTCCTGGAGAAGATAACCAGTATTTCTGCTTTGTTGCTTATCCTTTGGATCTGTTCGAGGAAGGCTCCGTCACCAACGTCTTGACCTCCATCGTCGGTAACGTATTCGGTTTTAAAGCGCTGCGTGCCCTGCGTTTGGAAGACTTGCGCTTCCCCGTTGCGTTGATCAAGACCTTCCAAGGTCCGCCGCACGGGATCACCGTTGAGCGGGACTTGCTCAACAAGTATGGTCGTCCTTTATTGGGTTGCACCATTAAGCCCAAGCTCGGTCTTTCTGCGAAGAACTACGGTCGTGCCGTGTACGAATGTCTGCGCGGTGGTTTGGACTTCACCAAGGATGATGAGAACATCAACTCTCAGCCCTTCATGCGCTGGCGCGATCGCTTCCTGTTCGTTCAAGAAGCCATCGAGAAAGCGCAAGCTGAAACCAACGAGATCAAGGGTCACTACCTCAACGTGACCGCTCCCACCTGTGAGCAAATGATGCAGCGTGCTGAGTTCGCCAAAGAAATCGGCACGCCCATCGTCATGCATGACTACCTGACCGGTGGTTTCACTGCTAACACCACCCTGGCTCGCTGGTGTCGTGACAATGGTGTGTTGTTGCACATCCACCGTGCGATGCACGCGGTAATTGACCGTCAGCGTAACCACGGGATTCACTTCCGCGTCCTCGCTAAGTGCCTCCGCCTCTCTGGTGGTGACCACCTCCACTCCGGTACCGTTGTTGGTAAGCTCGAAGGTGAGCGCGGCATCACCATGGGCTTCGTTGACCTTATGCGCGAAGACTACGTGGAAGAAGATCGTTCACGCGGTATTTTCTTTACCCAAGACTACGCTTCCTTGCCCGGTACTATGCCTGTGGCGTCTGGTGGTATCCACGTTTGGCACATGCCTGCGTTGGTGGAAATCTTCGGTGATGATTCCTGCCTCCAGTTCGGTGGTGGTACCTTGGGTCACCCCTGGGGTAACGCACCGGGTGCAACCGCTAACCGTGTTGCTTTGGAAGCTTGTGTTCAAGCCCGTAACGAAGGTCGTAACTTGGCCCGTGAAGGCAACGACGTCATCCGTGAAGCTTGCCGCTGGTCTCCTGAGTTGGCTGCGGCTTGCGAACTTTGGAAGGAAATCAAGTTCGAGTTCGAGGCGATGGATACCCTCTAAGCTCACGCTTATGCTGGAGAAACCGGGTCGTTGGCTACAGTTTCTCCAGAGCAATTCTTCTATACTGGGTCTGGTTCGGACTTAATCACCTCTAAAGTGCATGAACCCCAAACTTGTCGCTCAGGAAACGGTTAAAACCCTGCAAAACTACCTGACTTATCAGGCAGTCCGGGAGATCGTGGCACAACTTGCCCAGACGAATCCGCCCCAAGCCAGTTGGCTGAGTCGGTATTCGGCCGGTAAGATTCAAGATTCTGAAGCTTATCTTCAGGGCCTGATGTTAGAGAAAAAGGAACTCGTTCTCCGGATTCTCACGGTTCGCGCAGATATTGCGGATCAGATCGCTGATTTTTTGCCGCTGATGCTGCGTGAGGCGATCGCCACCTCCAATACGGACTACCGCCGCCAGGTGCTAGAGCGGTTAACCCAAACCTCGACAACGCCAGACCCCCCGACTGACCCTCCCATCGCTTCGGATGAGTCGGACAGTTCTGATTAATTAGTTTTGCTGAATCGGTTTTGATGAGCAGGCTAATCATTCACCCTGACCAAAATAGTTACCTGAACCAATTAAGGGAAACACTGGCAATGAAAACTTTACCTAAAGAGAAGCGGTACGAAACCCTTTCTTACCTCCCCCCCCTGACCGATCAGCAGATTGCTCAACAGATCAACTACATGATTGATCAGGGCTACATTCCTGCTGTGGAATTTGAAAAAGATCCCAACCCCGGCGACCACCACTGGACCCTGTGGAAGTTGCCCCTGTTCAACGCCACCAGCCCCCAGGATGTGTTGACCGAAGTGCGCGAGTGCCGTCAGGAATATTCTGATTCCTACATCCGCGTTGTGGGTTTCGACAACATCAAGCAGTGCCAAACCGTTAGCTTTATCGTGTACAAGCCCGGTACCAGCCGCTTCTAAGTTTGACTTAGAACTTTGAATTAAAAAGAGAGAGCGCGACACATCAATCACGCTCTCTCTTTTTTAATAGAATTAAAGTATCAGTTAACCTCAAACATAGAAATGCAAGGTGTACAGTTTCTCGTCAACAGCGCCAATGAGCGTATCTCAGCACTGATCGATCTCAAAATTCATGCTGAGTTTTGGGCCGCGCTACAGGCTGAAACTGCTAACTCCAGTCTGATATTTCTGACCAATGAGCACGGTCAGAAAGTAGCCCTTGTGCTGGATTTGACTGATGAAGAGGATCAAGAACTCTGGGAAGATTTTTGTGATGGAGTTGCCATCGCCACCGTAGCCCATGAACCCCGTATAGCATGGGCTACGGCTAAAGCAGATTTGGATTCAATAGCAACTCGTGTCTGAGTATCGCCTAACTATCGCTCGTTCAGCACAAAAGTCACTCGCCAAACTACCTAACCAAATACGCGATCGCATCCTTGAACAGATTGACTTTCTCCAAACTGAACCACGACCCCCAGGTGTTCGGAAACTGAAAGGTCAAAAAAAGAGTTGGCGGTTACGGGTTGGTGACTATCGAGTGGTCTATGTCGTAGACGATCAAATAAAACAGATCGACATTGTGCGCATTCGCCATCGTCAAGATGTTTACAACAGCTAGGGTTTGTGATTCCGTTAGCCCCCCTATGATTGAACAACGCAACAGCTCACCTTCACCCAACCCGACGACTGGCATCTCCACCTCTGCGACGGCGACGCCCTCAAAGCCATACTTCCCTGATAATATTCCTATGTGTAGGTCTCTGAATGCTTCGTAATCCCTCACATCAGAAAATTTTTGCTGATCATTTTTACAATATACCTCCATGATGGGCAGACTGGGCTTGGCTTTTCTGACTAGAGTCATTGTTCTGCCTCCCTTTCAGCGTTCTTTCCTGCTTCTTCCTTGCTGATTCTCTCCAGCAATAAAAGAGGGATATCAATCAGGTTTGTCCTATAAATATAGATGCTCATCCTCGGGTTTGATGCGATCGCGCCATTGCATCCCTTCTGTGCTGGATCGGTTAACTCAGCTTGGTGCTTGATAATAGGGCAACACAATTTGAATCGTCGTCCCCTGCTCCACTTCACTCTCGGCCGTAATCTGCCCTTGGTGCTGTTCCACAATCGCCTTCGCAATAGCTAAACCCAAGCCTGTCCCTACGGTTTCAGTCGCGGCTTGACGATCAATCGGCACAGGCGCACGATAAAAACGCGTAAACACATCCGGTAATGCGGCGGCTGTGATGCCAACCCCCGTATCTTTCACCTGGATTTGGAGCTGTTGTTCAGTTCGTTCCAAACAGACTTCAACCTGTCGTAGATTGTCTAACTTCACTCGGGTATAGTCCACTGCATTGCCAATCACGTTCGTCATCAACCGCGCTAGTTGATCCCAGTCCCCCCACACTGAAAAATCAGTTTCTAGTTCAGGTTCTGTGGGAGCGATCGCCAAACTCAGCGTCACTTGATGACGTTCAGCCACTAGACGCTGCTCTTCCACCACCTCCACTAATAACGCATCCAGGGGAATTACCTCTCCCGTAGGCTGGATGATCCCACCATCAGAGCGGGTTAAAAAGAGCAAATCATTCACCAAGCGTCCCAGGCGCTGGGTCAGGCGTTCAATGACTTGGAGTTGCTGCTGTTGCATCTGCGGCTCCGGAGCCGTGAGAGCCGCCTGGATATTCGTTTGGATCATGGCGATCGGGTTACGCAGTTCATGGGAAGCATCAGCCGTGAACTGCTTGAGTTGCTGGTAGGACTCTTTAACTGGGCGCATGGCCAAACCCGAGAGGAACCACCCGATACTGCCGACTCCCACAATGAGCGCCGTAATACCCAAACTGAGATCTAGCAACAATTGACGAATGGGCTTGGTGACATCAAACCAGGGATGACTAACACGGAGATAGCCGAGTAGTTGACGCTCCTGCTCTACAGGTCGGGTGATTTGCCGCAGTAGGTGTTCAGGAGTGAGGAGCACCGTTTGACCGTGTCGTGTGGTTTGCAGTGGTAAGTCTGGCGGCTCTAGAAACGTTGACCATTGGCAATCGCCTGTTGTATCAAACCATTCCAAATCAATGTGATCATCCTCATGCACATCACGGATATGGCGGAAACTCGCCTCGATATTCACCTGTAGAAGCTGACTCTCTGGCTCCAGTTCAATCACCAACGAGCGCTCCACCACCTCCGCCACATGTTTGAGGGTGTCATCGACGCGATCGATCAGGGTATTCCAGACATAGAAGTAAACTCCAGTGGCAAAGAGCAGGAGCAAAACCGCTGTGACTGCCACATACCAGAGGGCTAAACGGCGGCGCGTGGCGCGGAACATGGTGCTCATTGCTTAATTTTCAGACAAACCTTATTGAGAATCCCGACCTATCAGCGTTGCTACCTGGGTACTAGAAAATCCCTGTAATGTTGTCCAAGCCGCATTCCAAAGGCGATTGGGTTCAAACTCGCCTTTCACCAACTCCCAAATGCGCTGCACCTCTTGAGTATGGAGCCGATCGTTTTCCGTCAGCGCCAGCAAGAGCTGATTGCGCAGGTAGCGCCCCTCTGCAGACAAGAGATATTGCAAACCCATCTGGGCAGTAGGCAAGAGGTCGAAGCTGCCATCGGACTGAGCGATCGCAATCATATTCTCCAGGCGCTCCCATTGGAACTGGTCATCTTGGAACAACACGTCCAACAACCGTCGTCGCATTTGGGGAGACTCACCTTGAAGCAAACGCTGTGCTACGTAGGGATAACCAATTTCAACAATCTTAAAGTTGGGATTCAGCGTTAAGGCTAAGCCTTCTTGCGTCACCAGGGAGCGAATGATCAAAGAAAACTTTGCGGGAACCCGAAAGGGGTATTCATACATCAAGTCCGAGAACTCATCGGTGATCGTCTTGAAGTTAAACTCCCCAACGCTTTCACCCATCGCATTACCCAAAACCCTTTCCAGTGCTGGAATAATCGGGGTAATATCCGTCTCTGGTGTTAAAAAACCAAGCTGATTGAAATCATCAGCTAGAGCATAATAGTCGCGGTTGATCAGATGGACGATAGAGGTGGCGATCGTCTCCTTCGTCTCGACTTCAAGCTGATCCATCATGCCAAAGTCAATGTAGGCCATCCGACCGTCGGCCATTGCAAACAGGTTGCCCGGATGGGGATCAGCATGGAAAAAGCCAAATTCCAGCAGTTGGCGCAAACCGGAAATAACCCCCACTCGAATCACTTCATCAGGGTCAATCCCAGCCGCTTTCACCGCATCGGTATCGGTCAGTTTAAAGCCATCGATCCATTCTAGGGTCAAAACCCGATGCCCGGTGTAACGCCAGTAAATTGCCGGGACTTTAACCGACGGATCATTACGAAAGTTCGTCGCAAAGCGCTCAGCGTTGCGGGCTTCATGAAGATAGTCAATCTCTTCATAGAGCTTGGTGCCAAACTCATCCACAATTAAGGTGAGATTATGCCCCAGATTCAACGGTAGCAAGGGACCCAGCCAGGTTACAGCCCAGCGTAACAAGAATAAATCGAGTTGGATGGTGGGCAGCAGGTTGGGGCGCTGCACCTTAACTGCAACCTGCTCACCACTGGGGAGCGTTGCTTTATACACTTGGCCCAAACTGGCGGCGGCGATGGGGTTCGGGCCAATTTCTCGATATACCTCATCAATAGGGCGATCGAGTTCGCGCTCAATGGTCGCAAAGGCAAGCGCGTTATCAAACGGGGGGAGTTGATCCTGAAGTTTGATCAGCTCATCTAAAAAATCCTGCTGTACTAAGTCAGGACGGGTGGAAAGGGCTTGACCAACTTTAATGAAGGTAGGACCGAGACAGGTGAGTAAATTTCGTAGTTGGGCAGCGCGTTTGAGCTTATTCGTATCAACTTGCCTAAACAGACGATCCCCTAGAAAACCCAGCAGAAAGCCAGCAAGTAGACTAAAAACTACAATGGCCCTAGCGATGACTTGCCAGGGTCGTCGTCGGCAATATTGCGCGATCGCTTGGGGATTGTAACGCTGGCGGGGTGTATAGTCCGATTCTGCCGGGGGGGGTTGGCTCACCAAACTTCAGAACCTCCGTTTAAATTAATTCACAATTTTTTCTCTTTTAGAGTATACAAAAATTCAAATTCCGGCCGCTAGAGCTATTTTTCGCAACATCTCTTCACAATTCCTGGTTAACCCTGTCGTAACGCAGAAGTACTGATTAGTTGCGAAGACCAACAATGAAACGTTCAGTTCAAGAATTGTTACAGCCGCCAAATCAACTAACATTGATCCTAACTACAATTCCCCTGAGCCACTTTCCCTAAAGAAATCAAGGTTCTTCTGGGTCTCTGATAGGCAGCTTCAGCCGTTTGTCTGATTTAACATTCAGTTTGCGTGCTGTATGTTCGCAGTAAGTTCAATTCGAGCTTGGATTTGATTCCTTTATACATCCTTCACGCTTATGATTCGTTCTTTGTTGCCCCTCTCACGCCAACACCTATTACCTGCGATCGCCCTCGCTGTAAGCACCGCCATCCTGGCTCCGAGCGCAGCGATCGCCCAACAGGTCGTGAATGCCACCCCAACCGGCCAAGACGTCCCTGAAAATAGCTCTATTGCTTGGCAATTCGACGATGTCTCCCTGGTGAATGCTCAATCGATCAAGATCTTTTTGAATGATCAGGAGGTCACGGGCCAAAGTATTCTTGACCCTGGCCGGAACTACTTTGGCTATCGCCCTTCCCAAGAACTCACACCTGGTTCTCATAATGTCCGCGTAGAGTTTGCGACACCCCAAGGGGTCGGTTATGCCGCAACTTGGTCATTTGCCGTTCCGAATACTGCGATTGAAATTAGCTCCGTTACCCATAATGGTGCAGAACAACCGTTAGGCAAGGATGCGACTTTTTTGGCCACTGTCAATGGTACGCCCGGAGCCCAAGCTTCTGTCTTGCTCGTACAAAATGGCCAAACCGTACGCACTGTGCCCGCCTCTGAAGTCTCATCAGGGGTTTATGTGGCAACTGTGACAGTGGGAGCCCAGGATGCAGTTAAAGAAGGGATTCTGGTGGGCCGTTTAGCCCAGGGCGATCGTGTGGTTTATAGTGTTGCCCCCCAAGCGTTTGCCTTTAACCCCAGCACCACTGCCACTACGGTGACTCAAACCCAGACCACCCAAACCACAGGCACGACAAACACGTCGGGTTCCACCTCTACAGCTCAAGCCTTAACCCTCACGGTTACTGATCCTGCCAACAATACCGTGATTAATTCCAAGAGTGGTTTCACAATCACGGGTACAACCACACCGGGCGCAGTTGTGACCGTAGATGCAGTCGCACCTCCGGTACGGGTGGGTCCGTTTTCTGTCGGATCAGCACAAACGTTGCTTGATGGTGCGCAGGCAACGGTTGCAGCAGATGGTACGTTTAGCGTTGCTGTGCCGCGCCCCGCTGTGCTCCAGGGCGGTATGAAGTATAACGTGACAGTGACAGCCGAGAAAGATGGGACACAAGAGCAAGTGACCCTGACATTGACGCAGGCTTAGGAAAGACCGTACTCCTAATGCAAGTAGTGCCATGACACGCTGTAGGGGCTGTCTTCAGTTAGAGTTCAAATGTTTTTGGTGACTGACTGACAGCCCTCCTGCTTTTGGAGTCGGGCACTCTATTCCTTGCCCCATCAGATTTTTGATGTTGACTGACGAGATGTCCTAATTGGGGCATTAGATTACCAGGTTTATGAAATTCTCATAATCCCTGCCCTTGTTAGTTTATTCTGCGAGAAAGCGCCGCCAACGTGCCTCAAACCAACCCAATAATCGAATCTACCTTTTGAGCGGTGCCATGGCACTGGAGGTTAGTAACGTTGCGAATTCAGAGCCATTCACCGGCGGACTAAAATAATATCCTTGCATAAAGTCACAATGATGCGTTTGCAGCCATTCAAGTTCGGCCTGGTTCTCAACCCCTTCCGCCACAACGGTTAAACCCAGACGATGCGCCATTTCAATGGTGGCTTGGGTGATTGCAGCGTTGCCCTTATTTTGATGAATATTTTGCACAAAGCAACGATCGATTTTAAGGGTATCGAATTCAAACTGTTGAAGATATTGCAATGAAGAGTAACCTGTACCAAAGTCATCAATGGCAATTTTAATCCCCAGGTGGCGAAACGCTTCCAAACGGCGTTTAGCAACCGTAAAATCTGAAACTAAGGTACTTTCTGTGAGTTCGAGTTCTAAACATTCAGGGGCTAAACCACTCTCCACTAAAATTTGTAGTACCCGTTGCCGCAAATCCACTCGGTTAAACTGACGACTGGATACATTGACCGCCACTTGAAGTGGTTGTCCGAATTCCTGCTGCCATTGCCTCATCTGTTGACCAGCTACCGCTAAAACATATTCACCAATGCTGTCAATCAGACCTACTTCTTCGGCGAGGGGCAAAAAACGCCCTGGCGACACCAGACCTTGCTTGGGATGATGCCAACGCACTAAGGCCTCACAGCTCTCAATTTTTTGAGTTTTGAGGTTGATTTTGGGCTGATATTGTACATGGAGCTGTTGCTGAGCGATCGCTTCTCTCAGTTCTGCCTCCAGATAGAGCCTGGGCGCTTTGCCAACTGAAAGGATGGCACTATAAAACTCGCAACCATTGCCCCCTTGTTTCTCGACTTGGGCGATCGCGGTTTGAGCATGTTGCAAAAGTTCCCTGAGAGCACGACCATCTCGGGGATAGAGTGTCAGTCCTGCACTGATGGCCAGAAAAATGCGCTGCTGCGCAATTAGAAAGGGTCTGTTGAGATCAGCTTGAAACGCTTGAATCGCTGTCGTCACTTCTTTTTTATGGGCTAGAGGCTTGAAAATGATGACAAACTCAGCATCACTGATCTGTGCGATGGAATGGCCGGAGAACCTAGTTTTGAGGCGTTGCGCAAAAGCATGAAGCAATTGATCAGTTGTACCATACCCTAAATCATGTTGCAGACTAGAGAAGCGATCAATACGCAGACTGGCCAAGCACAAGAGCCTGTTGCTCTCTGGTTCTTGACGATAGTCTGTCACTGCATCCGCAAAGCGATCGCCCAAGGTTAAACGATTGGGCAAGCCTGTGATGGCATCTTGATAGAGTTGCTGCTGGGCTTTTTGGCTGATGTCCTGGATTTGAGCTTGATACTTTTGGGCAACAGCAGTTTGTTGCTGCAAACGGGTGGTGACAGCCTGCAATAGTTCACGGGGGGTAAACGGTTTAGTGAGATAATCATTGGCTCCCAATTCCATGCCATGGCGCTGATCGCTGCGATCGGCCTTCGCGGTCAAAAAGATAAACGGTGTTGTGGCGGTTTGCTCATCAGCTCGTAAAGCGCGAAGCACTTCATAGCCATTCATCAGGGGCATCATGACATCACAAAGGATTACGTCAGGAGCATGTTCCAAGGCACGTTGAACTCCCTCAAGACCATTGACAGCGCTCAACACGTCGTAATCTTCTAACTCTAAAATATCGATGACGTTATCCATGACGAGCGGATCATCTTCAATCACCAAAATTTTATGCATGATCAGGTTGGTCTCCAGGTAGAGCTAAAGGAAGTTCAACAGTCATGGTTGTACCGATCTGCTCAGTACTGTCCACGGTAATTTGACCTTGGTGGAGATCCACACAATTTTTGACGATCGCCAGTCCAAGACCAGTCCCTTGAATCGTACCAACGTTTTCGGAACGATGAAAAGACTCAAACAAGTGGGCTTGATCGTTGGGTGGAATACCAATACCGCGATCGCGGATTTGCAAACTTACGGTTGTGGGTTGATAAGTTAAGTCCCAGTTGATCGGCGATTCGACAGCAGAATATTTCAAGGCATTATCTAGCAGATGAATAACAATTTTGTCTAATAGTTGAGGGTCGGCTGTGATACTGGGGGACTGGGTCTCTGGCTTATGGACTTGCCAGACAATTTGGCGCTCTGGATAGCGCTGTTGGAACTCAACCCATAACGCTGTACAAAATTCGATGAGATCTAAAACGACAGGCTTAAAGGGGAGTTGCGCAGAAGCCGCATGATTGAAGGTTAAAACATCTTCAATCAGTTGGGTGATTTGTTTCACTGCGCCTTGAATGCGATCCAGGTGCTTTTGTTTTTTAGGGGTGGAGAGGCGATCACCATAATCTTGGAGAATTCCGGTTGAAGACGAGATTAAGGACAACGGCGTCCGAAATTCATGGGAGGCCATGGTCACAAATCGAGACTTGAGTTCACTCAGTTCCCGTTCTTTTTTGAGCAGTTGGATAATCGCAGATTCAGCATTTTTCTGCTCAGTAATATCCAACCGAATGGCTAGGTATTGAAAAATCTCTCCTTGCTCATTAAAAAACGGCACAATTGTCGTGCTTACCCAATAATATCGACCACTTTTAGCACGATTTTTGATCTCTCCATGCCAGACTTGTCCGGCTTGAATAGTTTGCCACAATGTCGCAAAAAACTCTGTTGAATGATGACCCGAATTAATCAAGCGATGGGTCTGACCGAGCAGTTCTTCACGGCTATATTCCGAGATTTCACAGAATTTATCATTAACATCAGTAATCACACCCTCTACATCGGTAATTGCAATAATTGCAGTTTGATCGAGGGCATATTTAATATCTGAGAGGGCCTTGAGGGACTGTTGTAGGGCGCTGGTGCGTTTAATCACCCAAGATTCCAGGGTTTGATTGAGGTTTTGCAGGCGCTCTAATGCCCATTGCCGCTCCAGTTCAGCAGCGGCTCGTGCCGCAAAAACTCGTAAAATGGCTTCCGTGCGCTCGGGGTGATATATGACTTGATCATCGAGCACACACAACGTTCCAATTGGCTGTTTGCGACTGTTGAGTAAAGAGACGCCGAGGTAACTCTCAATCCTGAAAGGATAAGCCGCACTGAATTGGGGATGGTGTAGTGCTAGTTGCGCTGGACAGCAGAAATATTGTTGTTTGAGGGTTTGTAAGTGGGGGGAATCGGGAGCCTTATCGCTGGAGGGTTCAAAGCACCCGTTATCAATCCAACAGCCTAGGATCTCTAAGGTTTCATGCGTCCAACTGGAAACGATAGCGCCCCGTACCCCAAGCGCAGTGGCCAGATGCTTAACGAGTGCTGGGAAAAAATCTTCCCCTGTTACTGCAGCTGTACCCTTTACCAAGTTACGCAGTGCAGTTTCTGCCCGCTGACGTTCGGCAAGTTCTGTTTGTGACTGCTGATACAGTTGAGACTGTTGAATGGCGATCGCGACCTGAATGGCCAATCGTTCGAGCAAATCCATTTCAAAAGGCTGCCACGCTCGCGCCGCGTTACATTGATTCGCACACAACAGACCCCAAAGTTTTAACTGTGGTTGGTCTAGTTCCACCGTAGGGGTTGGTAGCACAATGGGAACAAGAATCTTGGCTCGAATCTGGAGTGCTTCCAACAGTTCAATATGGCAGTTGGTCATCTGCGCCTGATAGATATCATCTACCACCCGTATCCGACCCTGAAGATAGGGGTCGATCCAATCGGGGGCAAAACAGGGATCATGAATGGTCTCGCCCAGCAGCTTTCGCCCGTGTGACCCAACCGATTCCGCCACCACTTGTCCTTGCCAGTCAGGGTCAAATTGCAGCACAAACACCCGATCGACCGCCAGCAGTGAGCGCACCTCTTGGACGGTGGTCGCTAAAATTTGTGGCAGATCGAGAGATTGACGAATATTCCGAGCAATTTCTGTCAATAAGCGTTCCCGTTGAGAAGCTTCCTGGGAGCGCTGGGTTTGGGCTTGTAGCGCTTGTGTTCGCTGGGCGACTTGCTGCTCCAGCTCGCTGGTGCGCTGCTCCAAAATCGCTCGTTTTTCTGATTCCAAATGGGTGATTTTCTGCTGCAGCACTTGCACAATACTGTAGAGATCCGCTGAGCACAGCGGTTGCAAAATGCTGGTTTGGGTGACAATCCCTTGCAATCGTTGTTGGGCATCGGTAATGACCACCCGACGAATTCGTTTGGCCTGCATCAATTGATGGGCATCCCAGAGGGTATGGCTGGGTTGAAGGGTCAGCAGGGGTGAACTCATCACCTGGTGAGCGGGGAGGCTCGCTAAATTCAAGGCCAAGGTTTGATATTGCAAGATATCCCATTCTGTGACGATCCCCAATGGCTTGACCCCGTCGGCGAGGGCATTGATGATCACCACACAACTGATTTGCGCTTGGGCCATTTGTTGGGCCAATTGCAACACCGTGACTTCAGGAGACGCCGTCACTACTGCCGAGTTCATTACCTCCGAGAGCAGGCGCATCCGTAAGAGATTCACAGGCTGTAGCACCCATCGTAATGATTCGGGGGTCACCACCCCTTGTAGACGTCCAGCTACATCGACCACCGGCAAATGACGAATCTGTTGTCGTTGCATCAGCTCAATCACCGCGAAAATATCGGTATAGTCGTTGGTTTGAAGGCGGATGGGATTGGGCGTCATCAACTCTTGGAGTGTTCGCCCTGCCAGGGATTGGCCCTCAGCGATCCAGCGCACCACGTCCCGTTCAGTGATAATCCCTAAGGGACGTTGATGTTCATCCACTGCGATCGCACAATGGTTGGTCTCTCGGCTCACATCTTGTTGCTCTGCCCCCACCGGGCACAGTTGACGGGAGAACTGGGTGAGTTGCTCCAGCACGTGTACCAAGGGGGTGGTGGGCGGAACCGCTAACAAGCGGTTGTCCAGAATATCCGCGAGCGCAGGGAGGTAAATCGAGGGGGCTGGGGAAACTTTGGTCATCGTGGGTTCGCTCCCAACGCTGGCTTTAAGATCACGCTACTTTTGGTCGGCAAGGCCAGCGTAAAGATAGCGCCTTGTGGCAGATTATCGCTGACGGAGAGGCTCCCCCCATGGGCTTCAGTAACCATCTTGCAAAATGCCAGTCCCAAACCCAGTTGGCAAATTCCTTCGATGGCACGACCGATCTGATATTTTTGGAAGATATGCTGACGAATCTTTTCGTCTACACCAATGCCTTGGTCAATCACCTGGAGGCGAAGCATCTTTGGGCGCTCGGGATGCCGCTCTAGCTGAACGGTGATGGTGGTATGTTCTACGGAAAACTTGATAGCGTTGGAGATGAGATTATCTAAAAGACGGCGACAGAGCTTGGGGTCAACTGTGACGGTGCACCCAGCAGCTGGCAACTCCATCATCAGCGTTAAGCTGCGGCGTTGGGCTATGGTGTCCCAATCGTTCATCACAGCCCGAATGAGGTCACACAAGTCAATGACCTCACGCTGCAAAATCAGATGCCCAGCCTCAAATTTGGACATAACGAGTAAATCATCGGTAAGGTTGAGGAGTTGTTTTTGGGCGTTATCGATTTTATTGAGTTGACGCAATTGGGCCGCCGCTAGATCTGTTGCTTTGAGCAGTTCACAGCCAACCACAATTGAGTTGAGGGGGTTACGGAGATCATGAACAATCATGCTCGTCATATCCTCACGCAATTGTGCGATCGCCGCTTGCGTTTCTAAGGCCTGCTGAATTTCATCTTGCTGTTGTTTAATCCGCAACAGCGATCGCGCCCGAGCCTTGAGTTCAATACCATTAACAGGCTTGCTTAAAAAGTCATCAGCTCCCGCTTCCAGGCAAGCGGCCATATCTTCCTTGGCATCTAAGGCTGTAACCATCAAGATCGGAATGCGGCGGGTCTGTTCCTGAACCTTGAGGATTTTGCAAACTTCAATGCCATTCAAGTCGGGCATCATCACATCGAGCAAAATCAAATCGGGAAGAGTTTGCTCAATATAGATGAGGGCGGCTTTGCCACTCTCAACCGAAATAAGATCATAGCCCTCTTGAGATAAAAGAGCCTCAATCACATAAAAGTTTGTGCGATCATCATCGACAACCAGTACGGAATAGGTCATTGGCAGTGACTAGATATTCAGCAAAAGGGTACAGACAGGAAATATGATTGAGCAGCAGGATTGAAAGAACCTCCATCTCAAGCAAAGCATTATTGACACGATGTGCTAGGGAGAGCACAAACAAGGCGATAACATCAGGCTTATGTCTATTTTAAGTTCTGGGAGGATGGAGGGCGAAGACGGGGAATCACAAGCCGTGTTTTGGATTCAAGACACCCTGAATGGTTTGCAGCAAACGCTCTAGATTAATGGGCTTAGTGAGGTAATTATCGAAGCCTGCTTCCTGGCACTTTTCTTGATCTCCAGGCATTGCTAAAGCCGTCAGCGCAATAATGGGAATCTCAGCCAGTTCTTGATCTGAGCGAATCCAACGTGTCGCCTCTAGCCCATCCATCCGGGGCATATAGATATCCATTAGGATGAGTTGTGGTTTCTGTGCTTTGGCTAGGCTCACCGCTTCCACACCATTTTTGGCGAAGGCAAGTTTATAGCCTTTGTGGGTCAGGTAATCAGCCAATATCACAACATTATTTTCATTGTCTTCGGCAATCAGGATCAAATCATCACCAGCAGGTGGGGCGATCGCGTCGCTTTGAGCTGGCAATGGACTCAAGCCTGAGTCGGCCAAGACATGAGCGGTGGTAGAAAGCGATGGCTGGGATGCTTCAGTTTCTGGAACCCAGCGTGCCCAATTCTGCCAGGGCAATACGACCGTAAAACAACTGCCGACACCGACTGCACTTTCAACGGCGATCGAACCACTATGCAGCGCCACAAGACGATGGACAAGGGCTAACCCTAAACCTGTCCCTTCATACCGTCGAGAGAGACTACTTTCAATTTGCACAAAAGATTCAAAGAGCTTGGGCATATCTTCTTGGGCAATACCGATGCCAGTATCTTGAACGCTCAAGCGTAAGACTTGTTCTGCGCGATCGCCTTCAGCGGTGAGGGTAACTGTACCCCCCTCTGGTGTGAACTTAATCGCATTGTTGAGCAGGTTTAAGAGCACCTGACGTATCCGTCGTTCATCCGCTTCTACCCAATCGGGGGCAACCTCAACTTGGACATGGAGTTGAATGTCTTTTTCTTCTGCTAGACAACGCACGAGAGCCATACAGCTTTGACAAAGTACCGATATGGGTAAAGGAACCCGCTGCAAATGCTCTTTGCCCGATTCAATCTTGGCCAAGTCCAAAATGTCATTGATCAAGGACAATAAATGTTCACCACTGCTGAGAATCTGCTCTAGGGAAACGTGCTGGCGTTCGGTGAGCGGGCCATAAACCTCGTCCATCAGGGCCTGGGATAACCCTGAAACGGCATTGAGAGGAGTGCGTAATTCATGACTCATATTGGCCAAGAATTCATCTTTGAGGCGCGTGGCCCGCGCTAGCTCTGCGTTAGTAGATGCTAGGGTTTTATTCCGATCTTGCAGGCCTTCGAGGGTGGTTTGGAGCTGATCCGCCATCGTGTTGAATGCCTGCTGTAGATGACCCATTTCATCATCACGATTCTGAAATTGAATCTCAACTCGCTGTTCGAGGTTTCCTGCTGTTAGGCTTTGGGCTACTGTAGCCAACTGGCTTAAGGGGCGACGCACCTGACGATTGAAGAGAAAGATCGTTACGGCCGCTAGCACACCACTTACCCCCAGAGCGGTGAGCAAACTCCAGGCGGTACTGCGATAAAGGTCTTGCTGTACATTCACCCGTGAATAGGTCAAAACGACCTGGCCTAAAAAGGTCTTGCCGGAAACAATGGGCTCTGCAACGACCTCCACATTCGGGTTTGCTGCGATCGCCTCAAGCACCTGAAGCAGCTCATCGCTGGTAAGGTCTTGGTTCGGGCTGTCCAGAAGATTCTGGCTGTGCAACACTCGACTGACAAGAGGATGGTTGTGATCCAGAAAACGGGTCAGGGGCATGCCATCTGGCCCAAGCACCACACTATAGACAAAGTCACGATCGCGTTCGGTTTCGCGCATCAGGGTCTCTAGGGCCAAAAAATCCATCGCCAATAACGCCTCTGGACTAATCATGCTCAGAAACCGCGTGCGGTTAGTCGCTTTTTGTTCCAGTTGCGCCAAGCCCTGCACAAAATCATGTCGTGCATGTAGTAGCCCTAAACCCACCTGAGTGGTTACTAAAATGCCACAGGCAATGCTGAGATAGCGGAAAGCAATGCTCTGGCGGAACGACTTGAAGGCGGAAAATGGCAACAGCATTACAACAACGGGTCAGCAGATCGGCAACGACAAGATAAGGACAACAAAGAGGCGCGATCGCTCTTCAATCGCATTCTTTACGGAGCCTCCCAACTTTTGAGTTGGAGCGTCTCAATTAAATCATCGAGTTCGGTATAGCTCACACTGGGGACAAACCCTGCAACCTTGGCGGGTTTCAGGGCAGGATGATCGGGCGGGAGCTTGAGGAGCGCCTCACGGACTTGAGCAGCAAGTTCTGGGTCAGTTTCGGGGAGTGCTGCAATGGGCCATTCGGGATAGAGCGCTGTGGTATGGGTATAGGCAAAGTCATCCGCCATGGGTTCCAGGATGCGCAGTGCATCCTGGCCCTGAATCAGCCCCTTCTCCACCATCTTCTCCAGTTGCCCCGTGCGAATAAACCCGGCATCGATTGAGTGATTCAGCACCGCCAGCACAATATTGTCCTGGGACGGATTTTCTACAAAACTGGCAAAATCGGTTGCTGGGTTAATCTGGGCTTGCAGCAGATGATAAATCTGAAATACACAACCAGCGGCAGCGGTTTGAAAGTTCACGCATGCGATGCGCTTTCCCCGCAAATCTTCCAAAGTTTGAATGTCACTATCCGCCCGCACCACAATCAAACCACTAAACTCTGTCCCGGTTTGGGGGCGGGTATGGGTCACCAGAAATTTGGTGTTGTAGAGGCGACGGAGCTGTACCGCGGCTAGGGGATTATTGGTTGTAAAGTCCAAGTTGCCCGCTTCGACTTCCGTAAATTGACTTGTTTGCGATAGAGGAACCAGTTCAAACGGCCGACCAATTTCCGTTTCGAGATAGTCCAGCAAGGGCCGATAACGTTCGTTAGCAGAGACAGCACTGTCGATTGCCAAGACACCAAAGCGGATGGCTTGACCCTGAAGTTTTGGGGGATTGTCAGGGGAAGTTTCTGCTGGCGCAGGGGAGGGTGATGGTGATGTTGTGCTAGTGCTACAGGCCGTAAGCCATAGCAGACTCCCCAAGCTCATCAGCAATAAGACTTTGCTGAACGTACGTCTGCACCGCCATTGTTTTTGAGCAGAAGCGATCGCACCATTCAAAAACATGCTGATAAAAACCATGTTCTGACTAGGAATTGCTCAACACCTTAATCATAGGCGCAACCTGTAAAAAAGTTGTGGAACATGGTCAGGGGAGGGGACGTTTAAAATAAAAAACTTGGGTATTTTTTTCGAGTCCTGGCCCCACATGCACTAATTCCCAGCCCTGACTCCCCATATAGTTAAGGGTTTCGACCACAGACTTCCCTTGCAAAATATTAGTCAGAGCCTGATCTTCAGATTCCACAGTGATCCGTAGGGGACGAAGCGGAAAGATGGTCTCTTGGATGACAACGTATTCCCACTGTTGCGATGCGTGAGACACACAATCCTCCTAATGAGCCTAGGTGAATGGATAGGCATAAAAATTCTCAGTACTTAACATAACAGAGAAATTTGGGGCGTGTCAGGAAATAAGTACAATTGTTGAAAGAGAAGTTCAGCCCACCGTGATTGATGGACGGTAACGCCCTTGAACAGGGTGTGAACGAGCGCATTGTCGGGGGTCAGGTGCAATATTCTCAAATGCAACAGTTCCTCAAGGGATATCGTTTGCTCAGCATTGCTGGGCTCAGTCTAGGTTTTGGCAGTGGTGTGTGGTATGGCTTAAGCCAATGGGGTCTGCTCCCCCTCGGTTGGCTCTCTCTCGGTGGGTTGGTGTGGCTGCTGTGGTTGGGGGTGGTGAGTGGTGGCGTGTTAGCTTGGGGGCAATATCGCCAGCATCAACGCGATCGCGCTCAGTGGCACAATCAGCGTCGGGGGTATGAGGTACTCATTGAAGAGCAAGATGCAAATCTGGTGCAGCTTCAGCACGCTGAGCAAGCAGCGGCGCAGGACATCACCGCATTACGAACAGAGCACGATCGCCTCACGATCGAGCAGCAAAACCTAACGCAAGTGAATGCTCAGCTCGTCCAAACCCATCAACAGCTTGTCCAAGAGCGCGATCGTTGGATGGCTAAAGAGCAGGCGGCACAATTGAATTGCCAAAATGCCGAGGTGGTGTTGGAAGAATGCGATCGCCTTGAACATGAAAATAGCCAACTCCGTCAGCAGGTCAAAGCGCTCAAGCAAGAGAATTGGCAATTACGAGAGCATTCCTACTCTCCAGAACCAGAGGCTAATGCCAATTTTGACGGCCAGGAATTCGAGACCCAAGATTCTGAACACCACGCCATTCCGGTCTCACAGCTAACGGGGATTTCGGGCAAGCAAGCCGTACGGGCGCTAGAACAACTCGGTTTTAATGTGGAGCATCAAAATGGCAGCCATATCAAGCTCCATCGCACCCATACCCAGACTTGTATTGTGCCCAATCATCCAGAGGTGAATCCGGTGACCCTTAAGCAGGTTTTACGGCAGGCCGAAGTGAGTTTAGCGGCGTTTTTGGGGGCACTTTAGGGAAAGTGAGCACATCCCAGCCCACTTTAATTATCTATATATTTCTTCTCCAAACCTACGCTATGCTGCATTAACAAAATTCCCCTTGCCTCATCAACTATGCCGATCGCCGCTCACCCCCAAATCCTGACGCTGCAACAGCAAGCCGCAAGCCTTTTGCTCTATCAGGGGGTCTTAGCCGATCCGGTGGGGCAAGCATTCTTAGCGTTGTTGCGATCGCTCCAATCCCCCGCTGACCCTGAGCAATGCGTATTCGCCTATGGGCAGTGGTTCCGGGCGATCGCCAAAGGGAGTAAAAGCTGGGCCGAGCACCTCATCGAACGGATTCTGCTCGATGACAATCCCTTCAGTCAGCACGCTCAACAGAGTGCGGGACTTGCCCCAACACTCAGGGCAGCCGCCCAACAGGATCTTGAAACCCTCTACCAGCTTGCTCAAATCAGTAACGCTACCCAACTCAGCCAATGGGTGCAACAGGCGGCAAATCTCGCCGCTGCCCCGATCGCCTGGTCAGTTCCTCCATCGGCAACATCAAACATCTTCAACTCAACCGAAAACTGGTCAACGCAACTTCCCCAATTGATCACCCATTACCAACAAGCGGGTGTTGGCCAGTTTGCCCAGTATCGTGCTTTGCATTGGCAAGGGGGGCACCTTCAGGGCATTACTCATCCTGATCCCATTCGTCTGGCACAACTGGCCGGTTACGAAAGCCAAAAATCAATCCTCAAGCAGAACACCGAATTTTTGTTAGCGGGCCACTCGGCCTTGCATGTCTTGCTCTATGGCGCTCGGGGGTCAGGTAAATCCTCCCTGGTGAAGGCGCTGGTCAATGAATGGGGCGATCGCGGCTTGCGACTAGTGGAAGTGCTGCCTAGCCAACTGGCAGACTTGCCCCAGGTGATTGATCCCCTACGAGCCGCTCCTCAGAAGTTTATTATCTTTGTGGATGACCTCTCCTTTGAAGCGGATGATGAACGGTTTAAGGGTCTTAAAGTCGTACTTGAAGGCAATGCCACCGCCCCTGCGCCCAATGTGGTGGTCTATGCCACCTCCAACCGTCGTCATCTGATACGAGAATTCTTTGACGATCGCCCCCGCCCCAGCGATGCGGATGAAATTCACCATTGGGATACAGTGCAAGAAAAGCTCTCCTTTAGCGATCGCTTTGGGTTAACCTTAACCTTTGAACCCGCCGGACAGGACACCTACCTGGCAATTGTGCGTCATTTAGCCCAGCAGGTGAGTTTGCCCCTTGCCCCTGAGCAGCTTGAATATGAAGCACGACAATGGGCCAAGCGCCACAACGGTCGTTCTGGCCGCACGGCGCAGCAATTCATTACCCATTGGCAGGCTCAACTGGTCACACCCAACGCTCGTAAACCCCTGGATTGGCAATCATGACTCAATTTTTAACGACCTGGCTGGCCGTGATGCACTCCCGAACGATTCGTAACGTTGTCGGGTGGGCATTGCCCACCACAGTGAAGTTGGGAAGAAAGTCCGCATTAGGGGCATTGGCAACACTTAGCCTGCTGTCTGCAACCCCGATTCAAGCTCAAGTTACAGGCGGCGATCGCATTTTTGAAGATGTGCGCCTTGGCCCCTATAGCCCACCTGCTCCTGTCAGCGTTAAAGGCATCAGCGGTGGTCCTCTGGCGGTGCGTCAATTGACCGAACGCGCCACCACCGCCACAGGGACTTGTGTGGGCTTTATTGATCGCCAACCCGATCACCGCTTGACCTTGGATGAATTTTTTGATTACCTGAGCCTGGACGTTCAGAGCCCTGAGGATACAACCTTGGTTTTAATGGGGCCAGGTGGCGTATGGTGCAGCGATGACTATAATGGGCGTAATCCAGGCTTAGCGGGTGCATGGCTAGCTGGAACATACGAAATTTGGATTGGTTCCTATCGCAAGGAAACTTATCATCCTTATGTCCTAGAATTTCACACGGAACCTTAAGGGAAGCATGTGAAAGTAATGCGAAAGACTGTAGTGGTGACTGTCGAGTAATGAAGGAGAAAAATCGCGTTATGGGGTCTGTACAGCAATGGTGTTGCGCTGCGATTGTGGGGAGTGGTTGGACAATGGCGATGGGGTTGAGTCCCAGTGCGATCGCCTCCCCTGAGCTAACCGTTGATAAATCTGCAAAACCGATTGCTCCTTCTCCATCCGATACCGCTTTAACATCCTCA
>JAAHHN010000118.1 GCA_010672165.1 Spirulina sp. SIO3F2
TCAGGTCTATATCAATGATGTGGAAACCACGACTCATTATCATCAATTGACAACATTGCAGATCGACGCTGAGCAAATCACGGCGATTTATCTATCGCCCCAAGACCCAGACTATTTTCAAGCTGGAGAGCAGCCAGTAGCCTTGTATCGCTACCAGCTCACGCTGATTCGTGAATAAGCAATTGCTCCTGTTTGAGCGCTGCAATGTCCAGAATCAAACACTCGAACCTTGACGAATACCGTATAACATTAAGGAGTGTTGAGCACTGAGGCTCTCGTCTCACCCAACACCCCTCCTAAAAAAACCGATCTATAATCCTCCCAACCCACTTATCCTGCTCATCTGGACACAACCCCCTGATTTCAGCATTAAGCCGTAATGACCACCCCTAACCCTGCTCCTCGTTCTTCTGTTGCTCAAGCGATCGCGCTGTTGAGCCATTACGGTTTTGACACCAAACCCTACACCGCTGCTGAGCGGGTGGGTCATTGGCTCGATGACTATGAAGCCAACTGGATTCGCTTTGCCATTATTGAGGCGCTCTACCAAGGCCGGTATAAGTCGATTTCAGTGGAGCATATTCTTTCGATGTGGCTGCGACGCGGTCAACCCAGCCAGCATTTCAATGGTGATTTTGAGCGGATTATCTGTCGTAAACTCCCTGCTTGGTTTCAAAATACTGGGGCGGCGTTGATTGTTGCCCAAGATGAAGAGCCAGCCGTGGATATTAGGGCTGCTGAAGAAGCTGAAGTGTTAGAGCCTGTGCCTGATGAGCAAAGTGTACGCAATGATCGCCAACGCCGTCGTCTTCGAGTACTGGGCATTGCACGTTGGCGTTGGATTGCGCAACAGGGCACAACAACATATAGCCAAGCCTTAATCAAACGGCTGAAGGCGATCGCTGTGATTCTGCCGGAACAGCTCCAGGCAGACCTCAACGCTGAAGCTGTGACGGAATCGATCGTGAGCCCAACAGCCCCAGACCCCGTTGCTGTAGTTGCACGAACTGAAACTGAACTGGAGCCCTTAGCATCACCCACTGCTCAATCGGACGCGTTAGTAGAAGTGGAGATGGCAGCAGATGTGGTGGTACTTGATGTGGACTCAGTGATGGTGGCGGCTGAGCAGTCTCCTAAAACTGATTCTGAAGCTGCACCCACCGTTGAGCTTCCTCGCACTGAACCACTCCCCCCGTTTGCCCGGAGTGGTATTCGCACCTTTATTCCCTCCCTACGCATTTCACCGTTTTTCATTCGTCTGAAAGCTTTTCGCGCTGTGATCGCAATGATGCCAGAACCTGCCGCTGTTGAACTCCCCCCTGTCACGGCGTCTAGACCTGCCGCTCCACAATCCATCAAAGGGGAGAGTACACTAGCGGATTCTGTACCTGAATCAGAGTCTAGCGAGGGACATGCTGCCCAAGCGCCGATGATCACCAAGACTGAATCGGACGCACGACAGGCTGAAATTGAAGAAACCGCTGCGTTGGTTGTCCAGAGTTTAGGCGCTGAAGAACAGTCTCCTTTTGATGAGCTAGCGGTGCTGAGAAATCATTAGTGGGTCTCAATCAATTGTTGACAAACAGATGACCGACAGCGTTTCCCCATCCCCGCCAACCAACCCGACTCCCTCCAAATGGGTGGGGATCTCAGTTTTGCTGGGTCCATCTGGGCTCTGGCTTTTGTTGCTGCTGGTACTGCCCACGTTGGTTATTTTTGAGCTGAGCTTGGTGCCAGGGATTCGCCCCGGTGATGTGGTGAATCCCAGTGGTCTGGAAAACTATTGGCGGGTGTTTGATGCGATTAACCTGAGGGTGTTAGGGCGATCGCTGTTTTTTGCCACAGGCACAACAGCACTCTGCTTACTGCTCGGCTTTCCGGTCTCCTACTGGATTGCGCAGATGGCACCAGTTCGGTGGCGAAATTTGTTGTTATTGGGCTTTGTACTGCCGCTCTGGACATCGTCGCTGTTGCGCACCTATGCCTGGATCACCATTTTGCGTCCCACAGGACTGATGAATTCGATCCTAATGACGTTGCATCTGCCTACCATCGATATTCTCAATCGTAGTGCTGCTGTCTTTGTGGGCATGGCCTATAGCTATCTGCCTTATATGGTGCTCATTCTCTATGCGTCTCTTGAAAAACTCGATCGCCAACTTCTAGAAGCCGCAGGGGATTTGGGTGCTAACGATTGGCAAACATTTTGGAAAGTAACGGTTCCCCAGACATTTCCGGGGATTGCGGCCGGTTCACTGCTGGTCTTTATCTCTGCTCTGGGTGACTTTGTTGATCCTGAACTGCTGGGAGGGGCTTCGAGTATGACAGTGTCCCGCTTGATCTATAACCAGTTTTTAGGGGCAGCACGGAATTGGGGGTTTGGTTCGGCTTTGAGCATGGTGTTGATTGGGGCGGTGACGGTGGCGATCGCGCTGCTGCTCAAGTATGGCGATCGAGAAGCAGCACAGCCTTGATGAATTCAGGGTTTAGGGTGCAGGGTTCAGAGTTGAGGGAAAAGGGGTACAGCCATGATTCAAGTCTCGGTGATTGTGCCAATTTATAACGGTGAGGCTGACCTGCCGGATTTACTAGTGTGTTTAGCTCGGCAAACGATCGCGTCCGAGCGTGTGGAATATTTGCTGGTGGATAATAACAGCCGCGATCGCACAGCTGCAATTTTGGCGCAGGCGGCTAGCGATTTTGCAGCACAGGGTTGGCTATTGAGACCGCTACGGGCGGATCAAATTCAAAGCTCCTATGCCGGGCGTAATGTGGGGATTCGAGCTGCCCAAGGCGAGATTTTGGTGTTTACGGATGTAGACTGTCGTCCCCAGTCAGATTGGCTCACACGGCTAATTGAGCCGTTTCAAGATTCCATGCTCACCCTCGTTGTGGGTGAAGTAGTGGCGTTACCAGGAGATAGCTGGCTCGAACAATACGCTGAAGCCCAAGCGACACTCTCCCAACGCCACACTTTAAACCATCCGTTTTGTCCCTATGGCCAAACAGCGAATCTTGCGATTCGGCGACCCATGTTTCAGGAGATTGGTCTCTTTCGTCCCTATCTCACCACAGGGGGGGATGCGGATATTTGCTGGCGGCTGTTGCACAATACGGAGCGCTCCTATGCATTTGTGCCTGAGGCGATCGTGCAGCATCGTCATCGCACCAGTCTTACAGAACTCAGGAAGCAATGGCAGCGTTATGGTCGCTCGAATCGCTATCTCCATGTGCTCTATGGTGTGCCGCTGATGCGATCGCTTACCCTCAAAGAGACCCTCTATCGGCTGGCGCGTTGGCTGCTGAAGGAAGTTCCGGTGGGTCTCTGGCGGCGCGATCGGCTCAAGTTAGTCACGACTCCCTTGGATCTCTTGACCTTTCACTCCAGAACCCAAGGCCAGCATCATGCCCAATTCACCGAAGCTATGGCCATGATTCCTCACTGGTCTGAACTCTGAGCGCCCTAAACTGTCACTGGCGTTGCGGGTAGCAACTCACTTGCCAATTGCTCCTGGCTCCAAATTTTGCCTTCAAGAGCCATCTCTTCAATGATACTGGCCAGCTTGAGCGCTTTGAGGGCTTGTTCACCACCCACAGAGGGTTTTTCACCTCCCCGCACACAATTCACAAAATGCTCTAGCTCTGCGTTGAGGGGTTCAATATTGCTGGTGTAAACCTTCTCAATCAAACCATCTTGACGATAGAGCACCTGGCCGTAATCGGTCATGCAGTCGGCAGTGGTCTGGCGATGAATCAGAATTTCGTGGTTAAGGAAATCTGCCTCAGTGAGGGAGTTTTTGCAATGGGCGGCAATGCGACGAATCTTGCGATGGGTCACTTTGCTGGCGGTGAGGGTGGCTACCATACCGTTGGCAAAGCCTAGGGTGGAGGTGACATAGTCCAAATAGCCAGAATCGGCGGCTCGACTCCCGCTGGCTGTAACACGCGTAATAGGCGATTGGGCCAGTTCAAGCAGCAAGTCGATGTCATGGATCATCAAGTCCAACACCACAGACACATCATTAGCGCGATCGGAATAGGGGCTCATGCGATGGGCTTCGATCGCCAGTAATTCTTCTGTTTTAAGGACTTTACTCAGTTCTTGAAAGGCCGGATTAAACCGTTCAATATGCCCGACTTGCAGAATACAGTCCAACTCAGCAGCCTTATTCACCAAAGATTCTGCCTCGGCAATACTGGCGGCGATTGGTTTTTCCACCAGCACATTAACGCCTGCATTTAAGCAATCCATACCGACTTTATGGTGCAAGCGGGTAGGAACCGCGATACAAACAGCGTGAACATGGGGGAGTAGTTCGTGATAGTCCTCAAAAAAGCGAACACGGTACTTACCGGCTGTATCTAAGCCACGTTCGACATTAACATCGGAAATACCGACGAGTTGAACATCTTTGAGTAAGCTGAGGATGCGGGCATGGTGCTGACCCATATTGCCCACCCCAATCACACCGACTCGAATGGGCATCTGGCCAATCGACTGAACTGGATTGTCTCGTTGCGCCGTGGTCATAGGCTCTCACTTGCACTCCTTCACGTTGGGTTTGGGCAGTGGGGAATTAGTGGTTGTTCGGTTCCCGCAAGAAGTACCCCGATAGTATCACAGTCGTCTAAACCGTAAAGAAAAGTTGAAATTTTCCTGGTTCGAGACTGTCAACCTGAGCAAAAGGGGTTATGAGCAGCCCGACGGTTGTGGCGTTGGGGAACGTCTCCCATTTGTGCCACTTTTAAGGGCGTCATACCATTGCTCAGACACAACCAAAAAGGGTCAACCCTAAACTTGGTCAACCCTCTTGATGTCATGCTCGATGCGTTTATTCTAAATAAATCCACCTGCGCATTATGATTCCAGACGGAGTTTATTTCATCGCCACATCTACAATCTTACTGAAGGCATCAGGATCAGCAATTGCCAGTTGAGCGAGCATCTTGCGATTGATTTCGATCTGTGCCAGCTTGAGCTTGTGCATCAACTTGCTATAGCTAATACCCCGCAGACGAGCAGCGGCGTTAATGCGCGTAATCCAGAGCCGACGAAAGTCCCGTTTGCGACGGCGACGATCGCGGTAGGCATTGCGTAGGGCTTTCATGACCTGCTGGTTCGCGGTTCGGAAGAGGCGAGAATGGGAACCTCGGAAACCTTTGGCAAGTTTGAGGATTTTTTTGCGGCGTTTACGGGCAACATTGCCCCGCTTTACTCTAGGCATGACAGATTTAGGAAGTGGAAATCAAAAATAAGGGAATAGAAATAATGATGTCAATCAAGGGGCGATCGCTACATGTAGGGCATCATCAAGCGTACATTCTCTTCATCCCGCTCGTGAACTAAAGAGAGCTGAGACAGACGACGGCGGGTGCGCTTGGAACTTTTGTGTTCGAGTAAGTGATTTTTAAAGGCTTTGCGACGGCGGATTTTACCACTGCCAGTGGCACGAAATCGCTTAGCTGCCGCACGCTTCGTTTTGAGTTTGGGCATGGGATTTGTCTAGAGATGACACAGTCTCCCATAGTATCTCGAAGTCTGAGAATCACGCAAGCAGACCTTGCTAAGGATGTTGCATCATCAATACATGGGTGGGTTTTAAGGAGTGCTCATCTATGGAAAATTATACTCAACTCTAGCAATTCAGTTCTTCACGCTATCCCTTCATCTCAGTTCATGAAAGCTTGCCAGGTCTAATGAGACCGATTACTCTCATAAGTATTCCGTGGGTATTGCGTCTTGCTACAGGAACCCCCCTAATGGCCTTTGCATAGGTCTTCTTCATTTATGCCAGCTCTTGTGTTTTGTGATTCTGTTGACAGCGATCGCTTCATTATCATTGACCTGAAGGTTGAATTGGTGTTTGCGTTGTTACAGTGCTACTGGCAGAGTATTTGGGATTGGCGGATGACGCTCTTGTAGCAGTACTTGATGTCAGATCGCTCATCATTCCGCCTCGCTCAAGCTAGACATCATGATCGTCAGGCACGTTTTGGGAGCAATGGGTGGAGTCGTTGGTATACCTCAATTCTATTGCACCAATTCAGATCACCTTTTCTTCTCCATTTGGGGAGAAACTGCTGCATTTAGCCAATCTATGAATTCTCTTCACCTTCTTGATCGTGCGTCTCTGCTTGAGCAATATCAAGTTGGACGGCGTAACTTTAGCCATCATCAGCTTATTGGCCAAACCCTCAACTATCTGCATCTCAACCGGATTAATGTTTCAGATGGTGAGCTTGCTCAGTTAACAGCCCATAACGCTCAACTCATTCAAGCCGATTTCACCCGGACTGCTGTGAGGCACTCAGATTTAGTGCAAGCGGTGCTAATTGAAGCCAACTTGGGCCAGAGCCGTTGGCAACAGGTCAATTTGTCCATGGCGGATCTCAGTGGGGCGATCGCCAGCAATAGTCATTGGCAACAATGCTGCCTTAATCAGGCGCAGTTACAGGGAAGTAGCTGGGTTCGCGCTCAGGTGGAACCCAGCACCAGTTTTGCTCAAACAGATTGGACAGGTGCGACCTTGACCCAAGGACAGTTTGCCCACACCTGTTTTAATCGGGCTCGCTGGGTGCGAGTGATCGCAGCGCGGGCAAACTTTAGCAGTGCAAGTTTACAAAGTATCCAAGCTGTACGGGCTTATTTAAAACAAGCAAACTTGCGTCAAGCAGATTTGCAAGGCGCGAATCTCAGTTTTTCAGATTTGCGTGCGGCGGATTTAACCGGCGCAAATCTCACAGGTGCAAACTTAGAAGGGGCAGATTTATCTGGTGCGCAATGCGATCGCGCCCTCTTTGCCCAAGCCCAACTTGAAGGGGCAGAGTTTCAGAATACGAGTTGTGTCGCAACCCAGTTTAGGGATGCGAGGTTAGTGGGCACAAATTTTTTGAATGCTCGTCTCACACAGGCAAATTTTTGCCAAGCGAACCTTAGTCAAGCAGGGCTACTCTGTGCAGATGTCACTCAGGCGAATTTCCAAGGCGCGATCACCCAAGGTACACAGTTTATTGGCACGAATATATCTGCCGCTGTGGAGACGGAGACTGTGCTGAAGCAGAGCATTCACCTCGCTTGATTGGAAAAGAGGATGTGGGGGATAGGGTTTAGGATGTTAAGGCATTCTCCGCAACAATCGGTAGGGAGATATGCTTTGTAGGTTGTGATGTGCCCGTGCTAACTGTATAGCATCTCAAGACTCCGACACGTCACACCCGACACCCTAAATACCCCAGAGGAGTTTCAGCTTGATGTTGATTCCTAATGGCTTAATTGTAGAGTTGGTATAGGTTGCAACGCTGGCTCCGAGTTAGGAGGCGTTTCTGGAAAGCCGCGATCGAACTCTTTGATTTGCACCGCAGCGGCTTGCAAAACAGTTTGGAGCACTTGCATTGCCGCCTGGGGCTTACCCCGCCCGCAAAAGAAGAAATCAGCCGCGAAGTAACCGTATTCTGGCCAGGTATGAATCGCAATATGCGACTCAGCAAGAGTCGCAGTTGCGGTTACGCCGTGGGGACTAAACTGGTGAACACATAAATCGATTAAGGTAGCATCGCCTGCGTCAATGGCAGCGATCATGGCTCGGCGGATGTGGTCTGGATTATTGAGGAGTTCTCCAGGGGCTTGCCATGCTTCGAGAACCAGATGAGTACCCACTTTCATTATTCTTATCCTTGATTACTCTGTCGAGCATCGGTAAGTTTGCATATTCTATCTATAGCACACCGGATTGGTTGCATCAGCTATCCGCCTGGGCAGATTTAGACTAGCACCGCGAGGCGGAGTTCAGAGTTCAAAGTTCAGAGTTCAAAGTGCTTGTACAACAAGCATTCTGTGAATTTTGAATGGATGGCTTATTTCCGCCACCTTGTACTAGCTCAACAGTAGTCATTGTGGGTCTTATTCCTCATTTCGATGCCACTCATATATCGGGATATTAGGTCAATTTCCTAGGAATTTCACCCATTCGCCTCAGTTATGCAACCAGCAGGCAGGGAACTAATACCGCAGGGCGGAAGTTCAAAGTGCAGAGTTCAAAGTTCAAAGTGCCTGTATGACAAACATTTGGTGGATTTTGACCAGGTGGCTTACTTCTGCCGTCGAGCACTAGACTCTGTTTCTCAGCTCAATTCTTTGCAGTATAAAAGTACTTATCCGTGATATGGGTATGTATCTCCCTTGCAGCGTGTAACTAGAGATCTTGGGTAAATGTTATGAGTGAGGATGGTTGGAGCAGCCTGTTTTGCACACAGCTTGGAAACTTAGACTTTCCTTGCATTTTGTAACAGGGGTTACTATTCAACAGCCTAAACTTGCATCTCTGGAGATTTCAACATCATACTTAAGTATCGAGAGAATGTGGAATAGCCCTATCACAATCAAGCGATAACGCCATAAACTTTGGACTCAAAGTCGAGCCAGAAAATTGTGTACCGAGTGAATACTCTGTGACTTTGATGCTGCAAATTGACTTGAGTTCAAGGGAATTTAAGCTTGATTGGGTAGGATTGGATGCTGCGACACCGCTCAAGCTGAACACGAAACCCCTTTGCTGATAGTTACCATGCCTAATACAACACCCATCAACGCGGCGAAACTCAAGACAGTGATTACTGAGCAGCCGATTGTGGTGGCTCCCCACACACCCATTCGCGCAGCGATCGCTCGCCTGAATGCCCCCCAAGCAGCGAAACCAACCACGTCAGAAATCGAGACGCCCACTCAAGTCCTCCATCGAGACTTGCGATCGCGTTATCTCATCGTTGCAGAGACTGAAAAGCTTCTCGGCATTCTCTCTGCCCAAGATCTCCTCCCATACGCGGCATCAGAGCAGAGTTTAGCGCATCAAACCGTATCTCAGCTGCCGATGGTTCCCCCCACAACGGTGATGGGGGATACCTTACCCAATGCTCAACAGTTGTGGGTTTTGCTCCAACAGAACCATTTGCGACCCCTGCTTGTATTGGATCAAGCCAATAACATTACAGGGTTCTTGGCTTACGAAAGCCTCTCTCCCTATCTGTTGATGCAACAAGCTGCGCCGACCCCAGTTGTCTTGGCAGCATCATCAGAGGCATCTCCTTCAGCACCAAAGTCTCAGAACAGCTCAGAAGCGCCTCAGATCGCGGATCGGATCGCCCATATTCATGCGTCGCTAGATGTGCAAACCACCTTGGCGACGCTGGCTACAGAAATTCATACCGTTTTGGGGTGCGATCGCGTCGCCATCTATCCCTCCAGTTCCCCTGACGAAAGTACGGTTATTGCAGAAACAGCCACCGATTCAACCCGTTCTGTGTTGCATCAGCCTGTCCCCGAAGCTGCTCTCAGGTTGGACTGGCTTGAGCCCTATCATCAAGACAACTGCTGGATTGTTGGCGATCTGCAAACGGTTGATGGTTCAACAGCCCAATCTAAGCAACTGGCTCAATGGGGTATCCGTGCTCAGCTCATTGCTCCGTTAATGCTCGATGGTGAAACGTGGGGCTTTGTCCTAATGAGCGAACACGATCGCCCTCGACAATGGCAACTGGAAGCGATTGAACAGGTCGCGCAGTTGGTTCAAGAGGGAGCGATCGCCCTACAACAAGCCCAAGCCTATGAACAAAGCCAAACCGAACTCCAGGGCCAACAAAAAATTGAGCGCCAATTGCAACGGGTTTTGGAAGTCACCGCTAACAAAATGGGCAGTGAGTTTTTTGAAACGTCAGTGCTGCAACTCTCAGAAGCCCTGGATGTGGCTCACGTCATTTTGACCGAGCGCAAAGGCCCCATGCTGCGGACGTTGGCTTTTGCGATGGACAATGTCTTGCAACCCACGTTTGAATACCCGATTAAAGACACGCCTTGTGAAAAGGTGATGGCCACAGGTGAGTTCTTTTGTGCCTGTTTTGTCCAGAAACATTTCCCCAAGGACAAAGATTTAATTTTGCTGGGTGCTGAAAGTTACCTGGGGTTTTCCATGTATGGGGCTCAAGGGGAAACGGTGGGGCATCTGTGCGTTTTGGATCGAGAGCCGATTTTGCGCTCAGAATGGGCGGTGCGCTTGATGCGGGCGTTTGCGGCGCGGGCATCGGCGGAGCTGGAGCGGCAACAGGCGATCGCTGACCTCCAAGCCCTGAACCAAGAGCTGGAAGCTAAGGTGGCAGAGCGCACGGCTGATTTGCAGCGCTCGTATCAGCAACTCCAAGAAGCCCAAGTGCAACTGGTTCAGTCGGAAAAGATGTCGAGTTTGGGTCAGCTTGTGGCTGGCGTTGCCCATGAAATCAATAATCCTGTGAGCTTTATTTATGGGAATCTTGCCCCTTGCCTCGACTATGTGCATGATTTATCTCATCTAATTGAGCTGTATCAAGCCCAATATCCCCAACCCACGCCAGAGATTGCCGACTTTATTGAAGAAGCGGATATTCCCTACCTTCTTGAGGATTTCCCTCACCTGATTCAATCAATGAGTACGGGTGCGACCCGAATTCAATCAATTGTTCAATCGCTACGGACGTTTTCTTATGCCCAGCAGGAGGGTTGCAAAGCGATTGATCTCCATGAAAATCTCGATAACACCTTGGTGATTTTGCAAAATCGCCTCAATGGTCGAGCAGGGAATCCGGCGATTCAAGTGGTGAAAAATTATGCGGCACTGCCTGCGATGGAATGTTTCAGTGGGCTCTTAAATCAAGTCTTTATGAACCTACTCAGTAATGCGATCGACGCGATCGAGCATCGTCAAGATGAAGATGCAGCTTATCAGGGTTGTCTGACGATTACGACCCAAGTGGTGAACCCGCAATCTGTTGCGATCGCCATCCAAGATAATGGTGTGGGGATGCCCCCTGAAACCCAAGAGCAGGTCTTTAACCCCTTCTTCACTACTAAACCTGTGGGTGTGGGGACAGGGATGGGCTTATCGATTAGCTACAAGATTGTGACGGGTGATCATAATGGCACATTAACGTGTGCTTCTGTTGTTGGGGAGGGCACGACGTTTCGGGTTGAGTTGCCGCAGCAGCAGGCATCTTCATAGTTCCGAAAACCAAAGATTTTCAGCGCGTTGTGGTCTAGCCTGGCTTTAGGGATGACAAGGAAGAGCCATGATACGTGGTGAGTCGCTGAGTTTTCCTGGTAAGGAAAAGTTCTGTGGGCCACGCACAGCCACCTTCAGCGGAGCACCAGTTTCCGATCGCTTAGTTTTCCCCGTAAGGAAAAGTTACCCGCTTCGGTGCAAATCGCAAGCCCGGAGAAGTTTCCGATCGCTTAGTTTTCCCGGTAAGGAAAAGACAAGGAAAACTGCTCCTTGGGATGTACCGCTACAATGTAGTTTCCGATCGCTTAGTTTTCCCCGTAAGGAAAAGTTATGTATTCAGTTATGCCTGATACAGAATACTTCAGTTTCCGATCGCTTAGTTTTCCCCGTAAGGAAAAGACAATACTTGCAGGAATGCGCGCAAACTAATTTCCGGTTTCCGATCGCTTAGTTTTCCCGGTAAGGAAAAGATACCGGTTAGCCTAACCCTAACATTATCCGTCAAAAGTTTCCGATCGCTTAGTTTTCCCCGTAAGGAAAAGCTCCCCTTGCGCCACCCTCTCCCCCTCGCAAACCGGTTTCCGATCGCTTAGTTTTCCCCGTAAGGAAAAGCTGATGCAATTAAGGAGATTCTTGCCCTGAAGAGCCAGCAGTTTCCGATCGCTTAGTTTTCCCCGTAAGGAAAAGCTGACTGGAACGGGAAATAGCTTAACGCCATTCCGGTTTCCGATCGCTTAGTTTTCCCCGTAAGGAAAAGTTTTCAGACGCTTGAACGTGATACTGGCGGCGGTAAGTTTCCGATCGCTTAGTTTTCCCCGTAAGGAAAAGTATGTCGACGGTATTGGTCGGCGTGTACCATTTTTTTGTTTCCGATCGCTTAGTTTTCCCCGTAAGGAAAAGTCCGATGTGCTTGGGTTCCATCATCTGGTGATGAGTTTCCGATCGCTTAGATTTCCCCGTAAGGAAAAGTCGTTTTATCCGCACGTTGAATCAATTTCCAATTGGTTTCCGATCGCTTAGTTTTCCCCGTAAGGAAAAGCTTATTTGACGATTTTTAAATAAGTGTTTGCTGACTGTTTCCGATCGCTTAGATTTCCCCGTAAGGAAAAGGATACACAAGTATATCTTGGCTTAAGGACGCGTAGTGGTTTCCGATCGCTTAGTTCTCCCCGTAAGGAAAAGATGTATATTTTCATCCTTACCGAAATGCAGGAGGAGTTTCCGATCGCTTAGTTTTCCCCGTAAGGAAAAGGCTTGGGGTCTAGAACCCCTGCTGTGTAAGCATTGTAGCACCCCATTTCCGTGGGATAGCTAAAAACAACCTAAAACTGTAGGAATTATTCTTAATAAGCTCCGTGCTCAACGGCTGTAACCTAGAAATCATGCGGTCTCCGTGGGATAGCACGAAAGAATGCGGGTTTCAGCCATTCACAACTTCCCACGGCTTTTGGAGTTTTTAGGTGTTTGTGGCAGTTAAAGATTGCCAATATTGTTTTTTCAAGGTGCTACGCCTTATTTCGCTGCTTAAATCGCAGTTTTGCCTTAATTCTAGGATCACGTTTTTCCTGAAATCCTTGAAATGCTCTCCCTGACTAGGTTTGAGACGATTTGCTAATTCTAACCTGATTGTTGCACACCTTGACAGGTCAAATTGGCCTGGTCTTTGGGTTAGAAAAATGAGCCCAGCCGCTTGCAGCGTCACCCCCCTTTTTTTAAGCTGCCGCTTATACACAAATTGTAAATCCTGACCTAATGCACAATTTAGCCTCCTGAATCCCCCTAAATCCCCCTTTGGAAGGGGGACTTTGAGTGGTTCCCCCCTTTGAAAGGGGGGCTAGGCAGGGTGGTTTCATTTAGCGAGAGAAAATAATGTGAAATCTTGTTCTTCCGTTCCGCTTGCCTCAGATACTGATGTAACCTCGACGAAAACTCGTGCTCTCAGATTTTTCTCTCCTTGTATGAAACCACCCTGCTTTGAAAGGGGGGCTAGGGGGGATAAAGTCCAGCTTTGGGACTTGAGCTCAACTTCTGTATAAGCAGTAGTTTTTTTAAGGGGGGCAGGGGGGATCTCCGGGTTGAACTGCTTGTACAAAAAATATGCTTCATCACCCCATCTCTCCCCATAATTCCCGTTGCAATTGCCGCAATTCCGCCACCATCTCCAGCTTAAGAAAGGTTCAACGTCTCCGGGTCAATGCCGAGTTCTTGGAGTTTAGCTAGGGCGTCAGCCAGTTTCTGCTGGACAGCATCCCGTTCTTGCCGTGCTTGATCTCGTTCGGCTTGCGTTTGCTCTTCTCTTTGCAAGGATTGATCGCGCTCTTGAGCAAATTCTTGCAAGGTTTTGAAGGGTTCCCCATTGGGGTAATACACAGCTAAACCGTCTTCAAACAGCTCAAAGCGAATCTTGAGCAGGGGAGATGTCCAGGGCAGATTTAGCGCCACCACAAGTTGGGGGCCATCGGTGGGTTTTTCGCGCACCAGACCCCAGAAGTTATAAGAGGCGGGGTCATAGAAGTACATTTCTAAGACGCCATGTTCAGCATAGAAGGTTTGTTTGGCGGCCATTTCTGAGGCGGTATTGCTAGGAGAGAGGATCTCAAAGACAATTTGGGGCGCAATGTTGTTTTCTTCCCATTGTTTGTAGCTGCCGCGTTCTCCTGTGGGACGGCCAAGCACCACCATTGCGTCTGGGGCTTGGGCAGGTGGGGGGTTTGCCCTTTTTCGACCTGCACAGGATACCAGAGCAGATCGCCCGCAACGAAGGCGGTTTGGTCGGCGAGGAGTCGTTTAAGGTTTTCGACAAGGCGGACAATCCATTGGTATTGCAGCGTGTTGTCTGCCATCGGTTGACCGTCGGAGTCGGGATAGAGGGTGGGTGGGGTGAGGGGGGTTTGAACCATGCCGCTGGCGGGGCTGAGGATTTGTTCATTATAGCGGAGGGGGTTTTGAAGGATAAGGGAAGAAGGCAGAAGGCAGATTTTAGAATCCGGAATTTGAACAGGGTTTTGACCCCATTTATCCTTCTTGCTTTTGCCTGCTGCCTTCAGAAACGTTTCGATTCGATTCGTGACCCAGCGATTGAGTCAACTCTTGATCAAGCTGAAGCCAAGATCCGTGAGTTTCAAGCGAAAGCGTTTCCATTCACTTAACGACCCAGCGAGTGGGTCAACATGAAAAAAGGATTTGGGACGAAACGCAGAAACGGTTTCCATTCACTTAACGACCCAGCGAGTGGGTCAACACCTGCGCCACGATCGCCCATACCAGAAGGCCAAGTTTCCATTCACTTAACGACCCAGCGAGTGGGTCAACCCGCTGGATTTTGCGAGCCATCCAAGGAAAGTTGTTTCCATTCATTTAATGACCCAGCGAGTGGGTCAACCGAGACCAAGCAAGCTCCGCATAAATCGCCCGTGTTTCCATTCATTTAATGACCCAGCGAGTGGGTCAACTTCCCGCAGCCTTTGGCATTTTTCCTGATCGTTCATTTGGCTGTTTCCATTCATTTAATGACCCAGCGAGTGGGTCAACAACTGTTTGCGCTTGATGTCCCGCAGCGTCTTTGGTTTCCATTCATTTAATGACCCAGCGAGTGGGTCAACTACCAGAAGTCATAGGCGAAGCAAAAAGAAAAGCCGGTTTCCATTCATTTAATGACCCAGCGAGTGGGTCAACACCTGGAAGCCAGCAAGATCTGAGCTGGTATTCGTTTCCATTCATTTAATGACCCAGCGAGTGGGTCAACGTGGGCAGCCTCTCAGGTGTTGAGAAATGGGATGCCGTTTCCATTCATTTAATGACCCAGCGAGTGGGTCAACCTGAGCGATCTTTAATCTCTGCTCCTCCAACTCCTCGTTTCCATTCATTTAATGACCCAGCGAGTGGGTCAACGTTAGTGCAGGCCGGATTCACTGTTCAGCACTTGTTTCCATTCATTTAATGACCCAGCGAGTGGGTCAACGAACCGGGCTGCTGATGTGTCGGCCATGATGTCAGTTTCCATTCATTTAATGACCCAGCGAGTGGGTCAACCCCAGCGGGTTTGTGCCCTCGGCTAGCCCTTGGGTGTTTCCATTCATTTAATGACCCAGCGAGTGGGTCAACCTGAATCAACTTCAAACTTGCCGCAATCGAGCAAAGTTTCCATTCATTTAATGACCCAGCGAGTGGGTCAACTAGAGGGCAAAGCGTTCTTGATTTCAACTTCTGGGTTTCCATTCATTTAATGACCCAGCGAGTGGGTCAACAGGGGCCAAGGTAGCAGGCGCAGCCATGTCAAAAGTTTCCATTCATTTAATGACCCAGCGAGTGGGTCAACCGTCAGTGCCGATGAGTTGTTGGTGTTTGTGTATGGTTTCCATTCATTTAATGACCCAGCGAGTGGGTCAACCAGCCAACCTCAGTGAAGCCAACCTCAGTGAAGCCGTTTCCATTCATTTAATGACCCAGCGAGTGGGTCAACTAGATCTTCTATCTCCGATACCTGCTATAGTGACCAGTTTCCATTCATTTAATGACCCAGCGAGTGGGTCAACTGCTGGCTCCTAGAAGCCTTACCATGCCTATATTGTAGACCCCGTTTGCGCGACCCCTGATAAATTTTGTCATCTGACCCCTTACGTTTTGTATCAAAACCCCTGAAACCCTTACCCTGACTGGTGCGCGACCCCTTCCAACTGTCCAACCGCCAAAAGACCCACAGCACAAGGGCTTTGGCAATTTTCAACAGCGCCTTTGATTCCAGAGCCTAGGGGTCGCGCAGGTTAAGGAGAGTGTTGCTGAGTTTTCCCCGTAAGAAACAGGAATTTAGGAGTTAAATGCGCTGGAAACGAACGCTCGGAGTGAACTCGATGCCGCTGGTTTACCGGTGCTCAATGATTAATCAGCCCATTGCAAAACGATACATTGCGTTACATTTGATAAGTATGTGAGCATGAGAAAACCAAACTGTAACGCTATGGGCAAGCATTCTGAACAGAACCGTCAAAGTCGGTTGTCTGAAGAATCATCGAGATTGGATGCAGACCGTCTCAGCACGACCGATACTGAGACGCTCAAAGCTTATCTTATTGAGCAGGTCACTGACCGCGATGCTGCTCCCATTGCCCAAAAGGTCAAATTTGCCAACGAACACCTAATGCCCCTGTTCACTGAACTCGAACGGCGTAATCCCATCCCCGACCTTGCCGAGCAAATCCCCGTGATGCAAGGTATTTGGCGATCGCTCTGGTCAACAATTCCCTTTCAAGACATCTTGCCCGGTCGTCTGCGCGATCAGTCCTATCAGATTTTTGCCCCCAACGGCTATTACGCCAATCTCGCCCGCTACAAACCCGGTCATAGAACGCCCCTGCTCAACTGGTTGGCACGACGTCTGTTTAGCTATGACCTGATGATTGTGCAGACCTATGCAGTGGCTGAGGATGCTGCTAAACAAACCCAGCGTTGGGATATCCAAAACGTCGGCATTCGGCAGGTGCTGCGCTGGGGGACAACACCCTTTGATGCTGGGGCTGCCCAAACCTGGTTCGATCGCGCCGTTAAAGCCTATCTCGCCAACCCAAATACGGCCCAAAACATCGTGATGCCTGAGCAAAATGTCAGCCGCTCAATGGAAAAGAAATACCAAAAGGTCTTTAAATCTCAACCCGTTTTGGAGCATCTCTACATTGACTCAGACCTACGGGTGGTGAAAAGCCAGCGGGAGAAATCCCAGCGACCCTCATATACAGTGGCAGTGCGGTTAGAGTAAAGGAAGTTAGACTCAGGTTTTGATGGGGGATTTTTGGGGGCATGATGATCCGAAAACTGACATTGCGCAAACCATGGCAACGCTGGGTTGTGGGATTAATGCTTTTTGCCCTCAGCCTGACCCTGGTGGCTGCACCCGCTGTGGCCAATCGTCCTTGGGCACTCAAACCCGCCGACCTGCAAGTCTATAACCAGCCCCAAACCGTCCCCGCCGCTCGGGTTGAACAGCGCCAAGAACAGCTCGATCGCATCGCCCCCGAACGCTTCGACCTCCGCCGCTACCCCATCACCGATGCCAACGAAACCCATTGGCGTCAGACCCTCTGGGCGACCGCCGTGCTCGAACCCCAGCGGGCGGATATTGCCGAAGCAGTGGCGGCCATTCTCACCCTAACCCAACGCCCCCAGCTCTCGGTGTCCCAGGCAAAAACCGTTCATATGGCGATGCAGATTGGGACACAGCTTTATCTCAGTAACCCTGAACTGTATAGCACGATCGGCGATCGCTTCCAAGCCACGCTTCACCACAGCCCCCATCCCAAATGGGCAGCCATGTCCCTCTCGGCGCTGTTGCAACAGGGTCTTGATCCCCAAATTGCACAAGCAGAATTAGAGCAGCTCCGCGATCGCTTTGTGGGCCAAGAGACGTTGGTGCTTAATATTGCCCTCCGCGATCTGCAAGAACAACTCACCCCTGCCAGCTTGCCGCCCCTCACTGATTTACTCAACTGGCAAGTCACCCTTGGGCAAGCCCAAATCTATGTGTTCTGCCGCCCAAACCGGGATGTGCTCTGTCTGGGTTTAATTAAAGATCAAGATGGAGATTGGCTCCAAGAAGAAGACGGCTCCCTATGGCAAGTGCCGCTATTAGCGCGATCGCTGCATGGGTTGCGGTGGAACTATATCCGGGGGGCAACACCCCAAGGTATCTATCGTATTGAGGGGACAATGCCGCGATCGACGACGACCTATTTCCGGGCCTTTGGTCAGTTCCCTTTGGTCAAAATGTTTATGCCTTTTGAAAAGGGTGTTAAAACTTTTGTGCCACCCCAAAACGGCACGCTCAATAGTGCAGTGTCAGTTTACCAATCTCTCCTGCCCCCCTCCTGGCGGGGCTATTTCCCGATGGAGCAGGCCTATTGGGCTGGGCGTCGGGGTCGGGGCTTGATTCGCATTCATGGCTCAGGCGAACCGCCAGAGTTTTTTGGCAACAATGAACGAGCGCCGGAGAGCTATGCCTGGAACCCTGCGATCGGCTGCATCTCAGCGATCGAAATCTACGATGATGCAGGCCGTCTCCAACGGGCTGATATGCCCAAAATCCTCCAGTCTCTGAGTGATGCGGCGGCAGGACAGGTGGAAGGATATGTGGTGATGGTGGATGTGCCAGGGAGCGATATGCCAGTAACGGTAGAAGAGTTAGGGTTTTGATCACGATTGCCAGATGCCCAGTCTTGGGTTGTCCGGATTGGCTATCGGGCAGTTCACCGCTTTGGCGCACGTAGCCTCAAAAGGTCTTCTTAATGATGCAGAATATTTATAGAAAAGCGCTCGTTAGATGTGATGAATACTCAGCTTGTCGAATCTCTTCTCCATGTAATCCTTGCTCTGCCAGAACCCGAACGTTGTTGGCTCCAAGAAAAACTTTCTAGTCGTTCAAATTTAACCCCTTCATATCGTCAAGACTCTGTTCAGCAACGCTCACACTCAGCCGTTACTCTAATTGGTCTTGCTGCAACTAGCGAGTTACCACCAACCGACTCAGAGGTTCAAGATATGTTAGCCGAACGACGTATCGCACGTTATCTCTCATAAAATCGGGTGAAAATTCTATTTGATACCAATGTCTTACTCGATATATTGCTGAATCGAGATCCTTTTGTTGCTCAGGCTCGCTCGTTAATGCAAGTGATTGATACGGGCAAAATCATAGCCTATGTCACAGCAACAACCCTCACCGATATTTTTTATATCGTTAGGAAACACACTAAAAGCTATGAACGGGCGCATCAAGCAATCACCACGGTTTTGATGTTAATGATTGTTTGTACTGTCGATCGCCGGATTGTAGAAGTAGCACTTGCCTCTGACTGCAAAGATTTTGAAGATGCAATTCAGGTTGCTTGTGCTATTTCTCACGGTGTTGATGCGATCGTCAGTCGTGATCTCGGTTTAGTACAATCGCCGATTCCAATTCTGTCTCCTCAAGAATTGTGCAATCAGGTATAGTGCGCTTCGCTTTGATAACAAACACAACGAGTATTCTAGATTTGAACATTCACACTGAAGTGAATCCCGTCATCTTGGGCATTTTGGGTGCGATCGCTCAGGTCAACTAAGGGAATGGCATAGTCAAAACGTAGGGTCACGCCTGTAAACGGTGTCAAAATTACGCCCAAACCTGTCCCCGCAATGAAATCTTGTTGATTCGTGGGCCGGTTGGGGTTATCTGAGTCATACCAAATCCAACCCATATCAAAAAAGGGAACAAGAATCACGGTGGGCCGCCCCGCTTCATCTCGGGAAAGCGTCATCCGATCCTCAACGGAAAAGCGTAAGCCGCCATCGCCTGCCCGGACATTTTGCCGGAAGCCCCGTACCGATTGACCGCCGCCAATGACAAACTGCTGTGAAGACAGCAACGGCTCAGAGGCGAGTTGTAGGTCAGTAGAAACGATTAAAAAGTTATTTTCGTTGAGCACCTGCACCCGTTGGATTTGTCCAAGCCAACTCACAAAGCGACTATCGGGAGTTGAACCTGAGTTGATGGTGGGACTCAACAGATCGAGACCAATACTAAATTGCGATCGCAGTGCCCAAGCCCCTTGGGGGTCACGCTTGATATAGTCTTGACCCAACTTCAGCACCGTTGTGGTGGTTGTCCCATCCGGTTCTGGGCCAAAACCAAATGGGGTTCCCCCAGCAAACGTAAAGGTCTGGCCGGTTTGATAGGTTAGCCCTGCCGAGAGCGCAAACTCTTCCCGAGGGTTACGCTGCAAGGGCTGCCGAAAACTCAACTCATAAAGTTGAGAGTTCCCCCGAATATCCAGCACACTAAAGGGTTCTTGCACCACATTGTTGCGGTTGAAGGAGGTGCGGAACTGAAGCGTGCCATCCATGGGGTTGAGGGGCGCACGATAGGTAAAGTCCAAGGTATCTGAACCCGCCTGGGCCGTGTGCTTAAACCCCACACTCAGATCATCCCCAATGCCGGTCAGGTTTTGATACCCTGCTGAGAAACTGAGGCGTTCGGAGCCAACACTGGGGGGTGAATAGTTGTCCACACTACTCGATGCCCGAAACCGCTCCGCTTCTGTCACTCGCACCACCAAAATACTTTTGGCGGGCTGGGTACCACTGCGGAGGCTAGCTTCGATGTTATCAACCAGCGGGCTACTCCGTAGGAGTCGGAGTTGATCTTCGAGAGCGCCTGTATTGAGAGGGGTTTGCGCACCGAGAGCAATGCGACTGCGGATATAACTGGTGTTGAGATGTCGCAAGCCCTCCACTTCGATTTCTTCAATGCCCCCTTCTAAGACCTGAATCTCAATTTGACCCGTGGGTAGCGTTTTGGGGTTGAGGATGGCACGGGATGTGATGTAGCCCCGCTCCAGATATTTTTCCGTGATGGCATCGGCTAAGCGCTGCAAAGAGTCTTCACTAACCGATTGCCCGACAAAGGCTTGACCGAGCTGGTTGATCTCGGCTTCGGAGAGAATGCTGCTGCCTTTGACGGTTAAGGTTTCAACTCGAATTGTGCCAGGAGCGGGCTGGGGGGCGCTGGGGCCTGGTGTAGTCGGGGAGGCGTCATGGTCGAGGGGGTCTTCGTCGGGCACAAAGGGTTGGGGTTCCTCTTCATCCGGCTGCAAAAAGCGATCCTCGTTAGAATCCGGGGTCTCAAAGTCTTGGGGGGTTTGGGGTGCCGGCAAAGCTTGAGCGATCGCCCCGGTTAGAGAGCTTGCCGTCAGATACTGGCTCGCGGCCAACACCGACTTGAACGGCTTGAGTTCCGTTTGTTCCTGAAGAGATGCCGTCTTCACAAAGGTTTCTGCGCTGACCGAGCGCAGCACCCAGCTTTGGGGCTTCACATGCTTCGTTGCGCGATCAATATGCGTCTCAATGCCTCGGGAGGATTGAAGTGTAGTGTGGCTTGGGGCGATCGACCCAGTCAGATAACTCTGAGTGAGGTGTTGACTCGCAACTAACACCGACTCATGCAGGTGAATGGATGTTAGCGCTGGTCTGGGATGAGCTTTCAACGTCGATTGTGCAGGTTCAAGTTCATCCAGCTCAGACGGATGAGTCAGGGTTTGAGTATCCGAAGCAATTGCCACCGCAGACCGAGGCAGTACTGTTTGGGATGGAGCAGTTGACTTTAAAGGTTTGAGTTTTGTGTTTTTCTGAACTGAAGGGAAGCCAACAGTTGCTTGGGCAGGTTCGAGTTCATCTAGCTCAGCCGGATTGATGGATACTTGAGTCTCTGAAGCAATCGGCCCCACAGCACGAGAGTGGAGGCTTGGTGTTGGGGTCTGGGGTGGCGCAATCGTTTGAGACGCAACAGCAGGTTGTGAACGAACCAACGTTGGTGCAGCGAGAGAGGATTGAGGTGTTGGATCTTGAGTCGAGAGGGTAGGGGAGAGGGGTTGCGCTTTATGGGCCTTCTGAACCGAGTCAGCGATCGCAGTTTCCTCCTTAGACTCAGCCGAATTGGGAGGCGTTGGTTTGGGCTGAGTTATCACAGGCGCAGATGGAGGTCGTAAAGCAAGCTGTGGCTTGGGTGGCGACTGCACAACAGCAGATTGGGTTGAGGTCTGAGCTGATGTAACGGCTGGTTTGGTTGTTGTGACTGGTGAAGATGTTAAAGCGGTATCGGATGGAGAAGGAGCAATCGGTTTTGCAGATTTATCAACGGTTAGCTCAGGGGAGGCGATCGCACTGGGACTCAACCCCATCGCCATTGTCCAACCACTCCCCACAATCACAGA
>JAAHHN010000119.1 GCA_010672165.1 Spirulina sp. SIO3F2
TGCATACGTGTTCTCTTCCGATCTCTCTCGAAAATCCCTTTGGCTTTAGACGCAAAGTCTTTGGCTTTAAGCGCAAAATTATTTTGAATGGAGTCAAGCATAAAGCCTAAACGTTGATAAAAATCCACCACATGGGGGTCAGCAAAGAGGGTGATATTGCTGATATCAGCACTGCGAAGTTGTTTAATCGTGTATTTCATCAGCGCTTTGCCTAAGCCTCGATTTTGCAAACTGGGATGAACGACAACATCCCAAATCGTCGCATTAAACGCGTGATCTGAGGTTGCTCGCGCAAATCCCATCAAACGACGCTTGTGACGCTTCTCCTCCCACATCGAAACGACCAAAAAGCTATGCTGAATCGCCTTTCTGACCTTCCGAATGGGGCGACGAGACCACCCCACTGCATCGCATAACTCCTCCAGCTCATAGAGATCAATTTCGCGCTCCGTGCTAAAGACAAGACGAGACTCGCTTGGCGCAACGCCCACGCTAGGAGTCTTTGTCGGCAACGTCGCTGTGCCAGTACCGGATTGGCTGAATAAACTTTTCCAAAAACCCATGCAAGGGGCGCTCTCAAACGAACTGATGAACTAAAAAAAATCTGTCACTACCCTATTATGACCCAATCAACTATGGTTAAGGGAATTTAAGTAGATATACAGTAGTCTAGCCAATATCATGCCATTTCTTGGACAGGAGGCAAATGCCTACTCAGTGTTTTGCTTAAGTCGTTTCGTTGGGTTTAGCGCATCAAGTTAATCTGCCATAATGTTGAGGATTCCCAACGCGCTTCTCAACGCCTTGAGTTATTTCTGAGCTTCCCCAATCAAGCATGGGTTGATATTTTTCGTGGCGATCCCTGTTCTTAAGTTCAAAACCGACGCTTGATAACAGCGATCAATACACTTAGTCCCCGCTCATGGCAACCTTTCAACCCATCCGTCGGTTTACACCTCCACCCAATTACACCCAGTCATTATGGCAGCGGGCTTAAAACCATCGACACTGAGCCTACTCAAGCGCTTTAATCAGGCGTTTCCCCAATTCTATGAACAATTTGTCAGCAGCGAAATTCAACTTCAGAACCTCCGGCTTGCTTATCAGCTCTACAAAAATAAGTTGGCCGTGATTGAGCTCCGTCCTGAAGGCTCAAAAAGTGCCCTTCATTTTGCCTACCGGAATCAGTCTTTTCTCCTCAGTGACATTTTTGGGGTTTTGGCAGCCTATGGTCTTACCATCCATAGTCTGAACCTCTACGGACAAATTCGACCCCCCATGCTCGTGTTTATTAAATTAGTGGTCTCTCGTGGTAATCGAGCCTTGACCGATAAAAATGCCGATAATGTCTGTCGTGCAATTCGAGAGGCGCTCGCTGGTCATTTTGAGGTTGAGGAAATGCTAGCGGTAGAATTCAATCTGGACGCGGGGCTTGAGCAGGTTGAGACTGAGTTTTATGTTGATCCCGTTTTTCATTTGCCAGCTTTGCTGATCGAAGCGGACAATCAACCCGGTTTGTTTTACAAAGTCATGTATGCCATCTGGCAAGAAGACCTGCTAGTGGTCAACGCTAACCTTTTGGTCTGGCGGGGTCGAACTCGTCTGATTTTGTATTTGCTCGGGCCCAATGAAAGCTTGATTCCAGAATATTTGGGTCAAAAAATTGCTGAAGGTGTTCGTCATCGGCTTTTGGGACAAACGTAATGGTTCAAACCTCCATACGAGTCTTCTGGAAAAATTTTTCCGATTTGACCGTTTAAGTTGAGCATTTCAGGTTAGACTGCCTATGATAAGGATGAGGAGAATGAGTTGGCCCACACATGTCTTTAACCATGATGTCGACTCAATTCCTCTAAAGACTTTAGGATTCTATTTGTTGCCAACGCCTACACTGCCTGGGAGAGGTCGCCTATGCTTCACCGCAAGATCTACCAACTCTGCGCTGATCAAAGAGAAGTTAGCATTTTCCTCCGCGATCAGCAACATTGGATCGAACAAGCCCAGATTATTGACATTGAGGGAGATCTCGTTCTCATTCGTTATGAGTTAGATGATGAAGATGAGGTCAGCTCTTGGGAAGAGATGGTGCGCCTTGATAGTATTGGGGCAATTTCTCGTAAGCTCGCCTCTGTCCCTCGTGGTAGTAATGAAATTCCGGTTTCGGACGATTGTCCAACTGCCGAGCAAATTCATCCCAATCCTTCCGATTCCACTGACTTGTCTTGATATTGTGAACAGTATCCTTCTGGGCTGACCGATCGCTGATAGAGCGTAGATTGTGAGTTTTGGCAGATGTGTCTTCTGTAGTGCTGACAGTTGACACATTGTAGGGGGTTTGGGGAAGGAGCGGCTTGCAAGATGCGCTCAGAGAGCTGCTGTTGAGAGAGGCTCTGTACACAAAAGTCATTGCCTTGCCAGCGAGCCTCCACCATACCTGTGTCAGCAAATTCTAACCATTGGGGAGCGATCGTCAAATTGGCTGGAAATCTTAAGGTGATGTGTTGCTCTGTTTCTTGGATTTCACCGAGGTAAGGTTGACTAAACGGGGGGGACGGTTGCAAGAAACGATCGCCCAAGGGGAACTCAACCGTGCTTTGGGGACGGGGCCAATGGAGTTGATATCGGTTTTGCAATTCTACCAAACTGGTTAACTGCTCTAGTGACTGAGGCGAGCCGTGCATAAAGACAAGGTGCTGGGGGCGGATGTTATGAATAAACTGCAACGTGTTAGGGCCATCATTATGTTCGGTTAAACAGTAGGAAACAGCAGCGTAGGGCATGGATTCCAGTTGCTCAGGGTTCAGACTTAGCTGCTGTAACTCCCGCTCAGGCCAAAAGACACACCATGGCTCTGTTCTCCGCTCAGAAGGGGTGAACCAATTTGGCCAGCGATCGCTGACCACAATCCGCGGTGACTGTCCAGAGCGTAGAATCGGTGGGTGATTGAGTCGCTGCATCCGGGGCAAAACTTGGGTATCCCAGAATAGGGGCTGGTGCCGAGCAAAATTTTGGATCGCAGTGGGGAGATGCGAAACGACTTCAAGATAGATATCGCAAACTTGAGCAATCGGTTCATCAACCCAAATATCGAGGTCTCGCCCCGTGAATTGATGGTGTGAGCGCAATAGAACCAAAATTTCTTGGGCAAGCCCCAAGGCTGGTGTGAGCAATAGAATGGAGCGACCTTGACTGAGCTGGTGATCAAGGGCAGCGAGAAACTGTTTTTCCTGTTGGCGATGGTGAGGATATTGTGTTGTGCCATAACTCCCTTCCAAAATTAGGACATCAGGAGCAGCACCACGCAACGATTCTAAGTTTAAGCCTTCGGTGAGTCGAAAATTCGTGCGGCAAAAGTCGCCAGTATAGAGCACTGTATAGGTGCGCTCAGGTGTGGAATAGGTGAGGAGGATGGCGGCAGCCCCTGGCAGATGTCCTGCGGGAAAGAGCTGAACCTGTAAGGGGCTATGGGGAATTTGTATGGGCGATCGCCAGGGCAAACTATGCAAATTCAAAGGCAGTGCCACACTGTCCTGATTCGCAGCTACCAAGGTTAGGGTCACCTCACTCATATAGATGGGCAACTCAGGATAACAGGTTTGTAGCTGCATCAGCCCTTGAACATGTTCATTATGAGCATGGGAACAAAAGACAAAATCAGGCGGATGATCCGCTAGCTCACGTTGCAACACGCTAAGATCTGACAAACCACAATCGAGCAAGACCCGATGGACCCCAAGCTCAATGAGTAAACAGATGCCATCATGATCAACTCCATAAGCCCGACAACGCAGCGGCGATTGCAGACCCATATCAGCGTTCAAGCGCAGGCAAGATCAATGGGCACAGCCATTACCATGATAATTATCAGAGTCATAAAACCCGTTGCGTGTTCCAAAAAACAGGCTTGCCAGGGTGAACACCGGAACGAGCAACAGCAAAATCAACTTGACATCCATCACTAACCACTCCTCCACTTTTAATGCGAATCAATTAATGACTCCATCATAGAAAGAGAATCTCCATAGGGGGCAGTGCTTGTCACAAACTATTTATATTTGAGCGACGCTCAAGAGCGAGAAAGCGTCTCTATGGCATTGAGAGGAATTTCTTCGACTTCGGGGAGCGTTTCCATGGACAGCCGGGTGGAAGAACTATCCCCTGACAAGCGTTTGAGTAATTTAGGACGAGGATCACGCAATAAATAGATAATGCGATCACCCGCTTGCCAATCATGTGTACTATCTGCTACGCACAAGGTTTTGCGCCGTTGGACGAGCAGGGGTAAAAACTCACCCGACCGGATTAGGGCTTGGAGATGAGCTTGATGAAAAGCCAAGCCAGATGGTTTGAGTGTTGTTGTACCCAGCTTGACTTGACCTTCCTTGAGAGACTCGTTCCAGGCTTTGAAGGGAATTTGGGACATAAAGGCAACATTGACCTTCTTGGCAGCGGAGCTATTGGCATCCTTCGTTGTCTTCGGTACCATCGCTAACACCCGAGGTGGATCAAATTCAGCCACGACATTTTGAGCCAGCACCGAGTTAACTTCTCCATTGCTCGTCAGGGCAACAAATGTGCCTAAAGATTCAATACCCGCTTCAGTCAAAACATCAGCATCCAATGCACTACTACGAAACACAGTTAAATCCTCTGCTTGAGCCTTGGTGCACAATTCGGCATCGGTATCAATCATAACTACAGATTCGCCCGCTTCGGTGAATAGACGCCCCAGCAATCGTCCCAAGTCATTACAGCCGACAATCACGGCTCCTGTTGCTTCGGAAGATGTGATGCGCAATCCCTGAGCAACCCACCGCGCAGAGAGTCCCTGAATAAAGACTGTCATGATGATCGTTAAAAAGACCAAGGCTTTGATCGCATCACCACCGCTAATGCCTTGTTCCGTGAGCAGAATCGAAAACAGTGAGGCCACAGACGCAGATACGATACCCTTGGGGGCAACCCAAGCCACAAAAAACTTTTGTCGCCAATTCAAACCACTATTCCAGGTGCAGAGCAGTACACTCAAAGGGCGCATCACGAGCATCAAAACGAGGACTGTACCGAGGCTGCCCCAACCTAAAGCCCAAATACTGGCTAGTGATAAATCAGCTGAAAGCAAGACAAACAAAACTGAAACAGCAAGTACGGTGAGTTGACCTTTAAAACGGCGCAACATTCGCTCTTCTGGTAAACCCGATGCCCGCAGCACTAAACCTGAAACCACGGCTGTCATTAAACCGGACTCACTATAAAGGTACTGGGCCAGGCCAAACAATCCCCAGACCCCTGCCAACACCACCAGATTTTTTAAATCTTCGGAGAGTCGGTTTCCGGTTTTGATGAGAACGCCAAGCAACCAACCCCCAACACCACCAACGACAATGCCAATACTTAATCGCAGGAGTAAGCTACTGAAAATGTCGAGGGGCAGAGCATCCTGGTTCAAGAGCGTATCTAAGACCACCACCGCTAAAATTGCACCGACGGGATCAATCAAAACACCTTCCCCTTCGAGTAATGTGGCGACTTGGCGATCAACGGAAACTTGTTTGAGGAGGGGGCCAATGACGGTTGGGCCGGTGACGACAACGAGGGAGGCATAGAGAAATGCAATCGGCCAGGGGAATTCACTGAGCCAGTGGGCCGCCATACCGCCGCCCAAGAGAGTGATTAGGATGCCGAGTGTCACCAAATTGCGCAGACTGCCGGAAACGCGATCGAGGGCTCGTAATTCTAGGTTTAACCCTCCCTCGAACAGAATAATTGCCACCGCCAATGCCACCATGACTTCGAGACCCACGCCCAAATCATGGGGATGCAGCAGCGCTAGGCCATCGGAGCCCAAGAAAATGCCAAATAATAACAAGAAGACAATGCTCGGAATCCGCAACACTTCTCCCAGAACTTGCCCACCAATGCCTGCAAGCACGGCAATTACAATTTGCGATGTGAAGACAAAAGAACCTTCCATCTTCTTAGGCAATGCTCAGCATTGCACTAAACGATGTCAATTGAGAGAGGGTTAACAAATCAGAAACAATTGCTCAAGGATGACCGCTAAAAATGTGAGGTTTGGAGAACAAATAAGCCTTGGAGATCAAGGAAAGGCTGTTGAATATGAATGCAAACTACAAACCTAAAAGTCCAACGGGGTTTGAGTGACGTAACTCCTAGAGCAGAAATTGGCTCTTAAAGATTCAGAGGTAAATCAATCTATCCCAGATGAATGAGTTAATGGACTTTAAGTGAAATTTATTCTTGTCTTGGAAAATTCTTAAGGTTCTGACGTATTTTAGCACCGACGGTTGAGAGGATCGTGATTGTGCTCTGAGCAGTACCAAAGTCAATCAGGGCTTATGGGTTTTGGTTTCACCAATCGGTTTTGCAATTGTGCCAGAAATTTGGCTAGCTGATTGATTTATTTTAGTTATCGCTGCACTCACACCAACTTTCACGGTATGGTGAAACAAGCTTTGGTCAAGGGTTTTCCCATGCAACACCGTCCCTGGCTCAATCGCTTGGAATATCTCACGATCGCGGCTTCTGTCGCTGGGGTGATCACGACCGCTATGACCCAGCAGGTGTTGTGGGCAGTCACACCATTACTGTTCACTCTGGGTCTCAATAACGCTCAGCGTCGTCAACTGCAAGCCCGATATACTCAGCTAACTCAACAGGTTGAAACACTCGAAACGACACCACCTGATCCGGCTCTCGCGGTTTTGGAGAGTCATAACCTTGACCATTTGGCAGCACAAATTGCCACGCTAGAACAATCTTTGGTAGAGCAAACAGAGCTGGAAACGACTTTGGCCGAGTTGCGATCGCAACTGGCCCCCTTACCAGAGCTAACCGCTACCACCCAGCACCTCTCCGACCAGTGGCAGGAATTAGAGTCCCAAAATTTACGCCAGGCTTTTGAGCAATTACAAGATTCTGTTCAAGGTCTACAAGAGCTGCTCCAACTTATTCCCCAGACGAATCCGGAGGCTCAACCTGAATGGCAAGCCCCCATTCAGACCCTTGAAGACCGTCTAACCCAATGGCAGCAAACAATAGAAGCCCAATGGCAAGCTGTCCAGGCTGCTTTGCCAGATGAGGCGCAAGCTACCCAGACCTTTATGCTCCAAAACCTTCAGGTGCAAGTTCAGAAGCTGATCGAGCAGCAGCAAAGCCTGGCGGCAAATTCGTCTGTGCAGCCAGTCCCTGAGCAGTCCTCTGATGTAACAGCAGTCCCCCCAGCCACACTAGACATCAATCCTGAACTCGCTTTTTTGACTGAGCCAAATGCGGAGCCTGTTGAGTTGCCAATGCGATCACCTGAGTCTCTCTCCCAGTCTGCGATTCCAACCCATGAACAACCTAAACCTGAGTCGGAGCAGATAGCCACGCCCGAGACAAACACAGAATCGTCAACCTCGGAACCCACACCCCCGAACTCCTCCACGCCCAATAATCCCACTGGAGCAAGCGCAACTCCCTTTCCAGACGAAAGCTCAGTGCCTCCGCCAGCCGTGCCCCCACAATATCGGCGGGAACATCTGGGTGCTGCACCGCCCGAGAATTCAGTTAATCCTGCACCAGATATTGATCCAGCCACAGAATCTACACAATCAGAAACAATTCCGCCTTCTGCGCCTGAACCGACAGACTCAACGTCAACTGAACCGGAACGACTCGATTTAGAAGATGTGCTACCTCCTGAACTGGAAGCTGGGGTCAAAGAACTGGGCGAAAACCTTTGGGCTATGGGTAAATCCCTGCGACAAACTTGGGATCGCCTTGCTCAGGGTTTGGGAACTGAGGTCGTCGAGTCTGATGGTTGGCAGCTCGTGCAAACTTACGCATTGATTGACTTTGTCCCCCAAGCGATCGCTTTCCAGGGACAATACGTTGCCTATGGAACCACCCAAGGCACAGTGCAAGTGGCCGATTGGCAGCAGCAAACTTTAGAAGCCCAAATTGCCCCGGATAGTGCAGGTGTGACCGCGATCGCCTTTAGTCCTGATGCCCAATCCTTACTGGTGGGCCAAACCAATGGCCGAGGGAGCCTCTGGTATTGGTCGAGCGGTGAATTACGCCATACCTTTAGCGGTCATCCTCTACCCGTTACAACTGTAGCGGTGAGTCCCCATGGCCGCACCTGTGCCACCGGTAGCGCGGACAAAACAATCGCGCTCTGGGATGTGGGTACAGGTCAACTGCTCCGCTCCCTAACAGGCCATTGGGATCGTGTGACCAGTTTGACGTTTAGCCCCGATGGCAAGTCTCTGGTTACAGGTAGTCACGACGGCACGATCAAACGGTGGGATATTCAAAGTGGTCAGAAAGTCGCTAATGCTGCTCCTGGCGGTCAGGTCTGTGCTGTGGCGATGAGTGCGGATGGTCAATGGGTCGTCAGTGGGGGGGAGCGTCAAGCTCATTGCTGGGCGAGTAATACCCTCGCTCAGCGGAACCAATATCGTTTATTGCGCAAACTTACGGGGGTGGCTACCGCCACTCAACAGCCTCTCTGGGGTGCGATCGCAGGCTCAAGCCTCCAAATCTGGGATGCTACCACAAACCAAAAATTAGCCACGCTCAACACAGGGCAACCGGGGATTGCTCTAGAATGGTTGCCTCAAGATCAAGAGCTTTTATGTGTTACAGAAGCTGGAGAAGTTCAACGCTGGCGGCAGGTAATCAGCGCTGAAGCGGTGGCTTGAATTCATACCTGACCTGGAATTTATCCCTGCAAAACTTGAACGACGCCTGGAATCACCACCCCTACCCCCAACCAAAGCCAACAGACCCAACGCAAGAACCGTAACGCCTGCTGCACTGTTACCACAGTGATGTCCACCTCCGCCTCCCCCAACAACGGCTTCACCTTCACCTGCCCCTGATACAGATTCTCCCCCCCCAACTGCACTCCCAGCGCTGCCGCATAGGCGCATTCACTCCAACCGGAATTGGGGCTCGGGTCTTGGGGGGCATCGCGGCAGCATAAGCGCCAGACTCGCCCCGGCCGGCCAGAGAGGATGGCGATCGCTCCCACCGTTAACCGACAGGGCAACCAGGTAAGGCGATCCTCAAGCTGAGCACTAAACCATCCCAAATCGGTATAAGGTTCCCGACGATAGCCCACCATCGAATCCAGGGTACTGGCGGCTTTGTAGGCCATCGCCCAAGGCACAGCCCCCACCCCTGTCCACGGCGATGTCCATAAGCCCAGCAACGCAAAAAACAGCGGCCCCGTCACTCCATCTGTGGTATTCTCCGCCACCGTTTCCAGCACTGCCCGTAGAATCTCCGATTCTGAGAGTGCTGCTGTATCGCGTCCCACATAACGGCTTAGACGTGATCGCGCTGCCCCCAAATCCCCCTGCTGTAAGGGTTCAAGTACATCTTCTGCCGCTTGACGTAAGCTCCTCGCGGCCAAGCAACTGGCTAGCAGCACCATCGCCACTGCTAGTTCCAAAGCCCAATGTACCTGACGCGCCAACCACAGCAGACCCCAACTAACTATGGCTGTGCCCGCGATCGTGCTGAGACCTAAGCCCACCCCAGCTAGACGACGGGGCCAACCTACCCCGCACCAGCGATAAAGCCAGTGATGACCCCAGGTAATCCAAGCACCGATCACTTGCACGGGATGCAGCCAATGCCAGGGATCACCAATGAGGTAATCCAGAACCGCCGCCCCTAAAACAAGGCTGATCTCCACTCTCATCCGCAGCCCCGCTCCCTAGCGCAAGGGTAAACGGGGCTGCCCCGTAGCCTTGGTGGAGGATTGGGCAGCATTGGTAAGGCGACGATCGCGCTGTCCCCGATCCAACACAGGATATGTAGATTTAGCGGGCTCCGGTTCAGCAACCATGGGCAGGTCTTCGAGATCTTCATCCCCATTGATCACTCCCCCTAAAATCGGCACTTCCGCTTCAATGAGCTGTTCGAGCATAGCCCCGGTCTTTTTACCGTGGGTGAAAGCGGGTTGCGTAACGATGACCAGACCATCACTCAAAGGTTGGAGCAACAGTGCATCGTTGTAGTCTGCCAGAGCAGGGGTATCCACCACCACTAAATCAAATCGGGCGCGGGCATTGGCAATCAGCCGCCGAAACTCGCTGGATTCAAGGATCACCGCCGCATTAGGTTGAGGGCCAGCACTGGGCATAATGTAGAGGTTGGCAATGGTGGGAACCAGAGCCGTACTGGCCGCAAAGGAGCCATAATAGCCCAAGGGTTCGCTGGGGGCATCGGGGTCGCGTTTGACACCGAGGGCGGTGGCTTGACTGGGAGATCGCAAGTTTCCTTCAATCAGCAACGTGCGTTGGCCTGCCGCCGCCGCCGCGATCGCCAGATTATACGCCGTGGTACTCTTGCCTTCTTCCGAATCAACACTGGCGATCAATACCACCTTGGCTTTTTGGGCACTCCAGCGGCGGAGATTACTCCGGAACAATTCATATTGGGGCAAGTAGTGGCGATTAGCCCCTGACAACACTGGCAGGGTGTCCGGCGAAACATCATCAAAATAGGGCAAGGTTCCCAATACGGTGATATCTCGATCATCAAACAAGGTTTGGAGTTCTGCCGCAGTGTAGAGGTGAGGATCAAGAAACCCGAACACAAAGATAGTGCCCAAGCCCACAAGGACAGAAGCAACCATTCCCGCAGCAAAGATAATAATCGGCCCAGGCGGCGGCGAATAGGTGCTCTCTTGTTTTTGGACATTGGCAGGCTGAGCAATGATTAAACTACCCACTGTTTCAGCCTCAGCCGTACGGGCATCTACAAGCTTAGCCTGCAAAAAGTCGTGGAAATTTTTCTTGAGGGTCAGTTCTTGTTGGAGACGTTCTTGTTCAAGACGTTTAGCGGGGAAGCGTTCATAATCTTGGCGGAGTTGGCGTTCCGTTTGAACCGCGATCGCCAATTGTTGGCTTAACGCCTGTTGCTGCGTCTGCAAGCCCACCAAACGATTAGCCAATTGCTGCCGGGTAGCATCCAAGCTGCTATCTTGATGAACCTGGCTCGGCTGGGCATTAAACACCCCATCTGTACCCACCACCTCATCTGCCCGCTCCGTTAGGAGCTGATCTAAGGCTGCCAATTGGCCCAGCAAATCCACCATTTGGGGATGCTCTGGCCGGAGCGTCTTCTCATTAAAGGCGATCTCAGTCTTAATTTGGGCCCGTTGGGCTTGGATGCGGGCAATAATTGGATCGGCACTCAGAGCAGAGGCAACGGCTGCTTCTTCAGGAGTTAAGCCCAACTGGGACTCAATACTCCGCATTTGAGCTGTGACACCTTCGAGTTGGAAGCGGAGTTCCCGCTGCTGTGCTTGGGCGGTATTGATCGCGTTAAACAGACTGCCATCTTCGGCGGGCGCGAGGCTAGAACCTTCCTGGCTTAAGAAATTATAGAAAACCCGCTCGGCTTGGGCGAGTTGGCGTTTTTCTCCTTCTAAGCGAGACTCTAGCGTCTTAATTTGAGCCCGCAGTTGTGCTGTATTGACTAAACGACTTTGCTCAACCATTTCTTCGAGCAACATCTGCAAAATCTTACCCGATCGACCCTCTTTGGTATCGGTATAGATCACCTTAATTAATTTCGGCTTGTCCTCTTCTTTGGGGAGTTTAATCTCAATGCTTTTCAGGAACTTCCGAATATCTTTGCGCTCAAAGGCTTGGGCAACCTTGACCACAACCCGCTCCGTTAACAGCGATTCCTTACTGCCTACATTACTCTGACCCTGCTGAAAGATGGCTTGACCCGTTTCCGTGACAGTGGGAGGCGGGGCGTTGTAGGCGAGCAGACCAATAGCTCTATATTGATCGGGCGGCGGTGGGGCGGGTGGGATCAGGGCAACGACACCGGAGACAATCAACACAAAAAAGCTGGTGGCGAGACCATAGAGCTTATTGTGCGCCAGACTCACCTGAAAACGCTTGATGAGAGGGGAGGCCATAGCCCAACTCCACGCTGAATCAATTGATGTGTCCCTATCATAGCGCCATCATCGCGCTTGCTAGGTGGGTGTGATGCGGGAGTGGGGACGCGATCGTTTTGGGCGGTTGACCCTACCTTTTCTCAGCATGACCCCGTTCCATAAATTGTCCTTAACCCGTTACCCTAGATCATAACGACACATTTTTTTACGTTTTTTTATTTATCTCGGTAAATCTTAGGATTCATGCTAGAGCAGTGGTTGACCGGCCCGATCGCGTCCTATCTTCATATTCCTTTTTTGTTGGTGATTTTGGTGGCGTTAGAGGCGATCTTGTCCGCCGATAATGCCGTAGCCTTGGCGTCGATCGCCCAGGGTCTGAGCACTCCTCAGCAACAACGCCGCGCCTTGAATATTGGTTTGGTGGCAGCCTATGGTCTACGGGTGGCGCTGATTTTTACAGCGACCTGGGTAGAACAGTTTTGGCAAGTGGAACTGCTGGGGGCAGGCTATTTGTTGTGGTTAGTATGGTGCTACTATCAATCGCCCGAGGATGAAAATCACCACCACCAAACGTTTAAGTTTGATTCGCTGTGGCAGGCAATTCCGATTCTTGCGTTTACAGATTTGGCGTTTTCCCTTGATAGTGTGACGACCGCGATCGCAGTGGCTGACCAAACCTGGCTGATCGTTGTCGGTGGCACCATCGGTGTGGTGGCGTTGCGGTTTCTGGCAGGGGTGTTTCTGGGCTGGTTGCAGGAATATCCGCGGTTGGAAGAGGCGGGCTATCTTGCAGTGGCATTGGTGGGCATTCGTCTGTTGATTCATGCGGTGTTGCCCCAGATGGTGCCGCCGGAATGGTTGATGGTGTCGTTGATTGTGTTGGTGTTTGCCTGGGGCTTTTCGGAGCGGGTGGATTAGGTGAGCGACTGATGTTTTGGAATTGGTGGCACGGCTGGCGCGATCGCCCTTTTTCTGAGGCAAGCATGATGCTCTACATTAGTACTCGGATACGATGCGTTATTATGCCGGGCGGGATTCAGATTTGGCGCAGTTGTTTATCAATGCACGCGATCGACGCAGTCTTGGAGGTTGTTTTGGAATTGTTTGAAGCTGACGCTGTCCATACTGTTAATGGTCTGATTGGGCTGTGTTTCTAGTCTAGCTCTCTTGTTCGCTTCCGAATCGGTTGAGAATTCAAGAGGATGTGAAGATCGCTATAATACTGAGATACGCCATCGTTGTTTGAGTTGAGCTTGATGATGCAGCTCACTTTTCCACCTCATCTTGAGTCGTTTGTTCAGCAGCAACTGAGTAACGGGAAGTATCAGAATCGGAATGCTTTGATCTTGGCAGCGGTTGAGTTGCTTCAGCAACAGGAAGATATCTATCAGGGGCGCTTGCAAGAGTTACAGCGGGACGCTTTGGTCGGTTGGGAAGCTTCACAGCGTGGTGAGGTTGTGGACGGCCCAACGGCGATCGCGCAGATGCAGGCGGATTTACAGGAGAAGTTTAAATAATGGCAGAAATGTTAACCTTGAAGGTTCCCGATACAATGTATCGGCGTTTAGCTGATACCGCCCAAGCAACCCAACGCCCCCTAGAAGACATTGTGTTACGGGTGTTGGAGGTGGGGAGTCCGCCGTTGTGGTCTGATGCCCCGGCAGAGTTTCAGGCAGACTTAGCGGCGTTGGATAAGCTCGAAGATGCGGCACTGTGGCAATGGGTGCATGGTCGGATGGCCGCGTCCCAGACGCAGCGATTTGAGGAATTATTGGAAAGGGCTGGCGAGTTGACCCCTGAGCAGCAGCAGGAGTTGTTACGGCTACAGGATGAGGCTGATCGTTTTATGCTCTGCAAAGCCCAGGCGGCGGCGATTTTACGATGGCGGGGCCATTCAGTTTTGCTACCGCAGTAGATGTTATGTCGGAGCCGATTCCTGGCAAGTTACGGGCGCAGGTTGCCCAACGTGATCGCCATCGTTGTTGTTATTGCTTAACGACGGAAGCGAATAGCGGTGTGGCGATGACGTGTGACCATATCCAGCCTGTTTCTCAGGGCGGTTTAACGACGCTGGAGAATCTCTGTCTGGCTTGTTCGGCTTGCAATATTTTCAAGTCTAATACGACAGAGGTGTTGGATTTGGTGTCTGGCAAGACGGTTGCGTTGTTTCATCCGCTGCAACAGGTTTGGTCTGACATTTTGTGTGGAGTGCGGATAAAACTCGGGTGGAAGGGCTGACAGCAACGGGACGGGTGACGGTGACGGCGTTGCGGATAAATCGGATGGTGGTGGTGTTGGCGCGGCAACGTTGGGTAAGCGTGGGTTGGCATCCCCCCGATGCATAACAGCTCCCCTTTTCCGAATTCAAAATTCCGCATTCTCACTGTTCCCTCAATTGATTATCATGAAATAATCTGATTATTTACAGTGAATTCATGGCTTTTGATCTGCGAAATGTTCACCCATTGTCTGATTTTCAGCGAGGGGCAAAGGCTTTTCTGGCGACTTTGCGAGAGACTAGCGCACCGATTGTGTTGACGGTAAATGGCAAAGCGGCGGCGGTGGTGCAGGATGCGGAGAGTTATCAGCAGTTGATGGATCGCATGGCGCTGCTGGAGTCGATGGCGGGACTGCGGCAAAGTTTGGAGGAGTTTGAAGAGGGTAAAGGGATGCCGTTGGATGAGGCGTTTGCACAGTTGCAGCTAGAAGCATGACTTACCGGATTGAAATTTCACTTTAAAATAGAATTACTCTCCAAAAAACATGTAATTTTTATGTCTATTGAACAACTCACTCAAGAAGCGCTAGCGCTACCTAATGATTTGAGGCTCCAGTTGGTCAATACTCTGCTCACAAGTTTAGAACCTGAAATGGAGAGTTCAGTTCAAAGGTTGTGGATGGCAGAAGCACAACGGCGACGGGAGGAAATACTCAGTGGAGAGGTTCAGCCCATTGAAGGAGATATTGCTTTAGCACAGGTGAGAGCAATTCTGGATTGATGCAATGCGGTATATCTTTCATCCAGAAGCTCTACAGGAGTACTCGGATGCGGTGCGTTATTATGCCGAGCGGGATTCAGGTTTGGCGCAGTCGTTTATCAATGCCGTTGAAGATGCAGTGTTTCGCTTGCGAGAAACGCCCAAGCGCTATCCGAGCACAGTAGACCACGTTAGACGTTGCCGAGTCAAAAAATTTCCCCACAGCATCGTGTACTCAGTTGAGCCAGACTATATTTTGATCCTGGCAGTGATGCATGGAAAACAACGACCAGGGTATTGGAAATCTCGTCAAAAGGGATGAGTCTACATCTAAGAATTAATACGCTAGAAGCTGAAGCTGTTCTTCAGCAAGTTGGACGCCGCGCCGTTCAAGATAGCGGCGCACATTGAGTTGCATAAAGAGGTCTTTGAGTTCTTCGGCGATTTCGGCGGGGGGTGTGCCTGTGAGGGCAGTGATGATAAGTTTTTCGGCGGTTTGGAGTTCGCCGCAGTCGATCGCCAGGGTAGCGGCGCTGCGGTGGAGCACGGAGCGGGTGGGTTCGGCGGCGGGGTCAGGGGCGATGAGCTGGGCGGCTTGTTGTTCGAGTTGGAGGGCTTGGTGCAGGCATTGTTGATAGTCTGCGGTTGCGCCCCGCAGTTTGGCGAGTTCGGCTTGCTCGGCCAGGTTCATGGCTTGGGCGTGGAGGTCTTGAATTTGACTATTCATAATGCCCACCAATCGCAAAGATGTAGATGTATTGGTCGTCAAATTTGTAAACCAGCCGATCTTTTTTGGAGAGCCGCCGTGACCAAAGGCCGGAAAGTTGATGTTTGAGGAGTTCAGGTTTGCCTGTGCCTTGGGCTGGATCACCCCGCAGCATTTCTTTGAGTAGCCGACATAGCGTTCGGTGCAGTTTGGCGTCTTGGCGTCTGAGTTCTTCGTAAACAAGCCAAGTATCCCCTTCAAACACCAAGGATCTCATCTAGCTCCTGTGGTGACAGTTGATAGCCTTGATTGGTAGCGTGGGTGGCGAGGGAGCGGCTGATTTGTTGCATGAGGTCAGTGTTTTGCAAGACGTAGAGGGTTTCTTGGGTTTGTTCCCAGTCTTGGGCACTGACGAGAATGAAGTCTGAACCGCTGTTATCGGTGACTTTGAGGGGATTGTGGTGGTCAACGACGCGATCGACGCAGTCTTGGAGGTTGTTTTGGAATTGTTTGAAGCTGACGCTGTCCATAACTTGCTAATTAGGTTGGTTTAGTTGTATTTCTAGTCTAGCTCTCTTGTTCGCTTCCGAATTCCGACTTCAAAATTCCTCATTCTCACTCTTCCCTCAGTTCTTCTAGCACGTCTTCAGTGAAGGGGTTTTCGCCACGTTTGAGGGTAGCGATCGCACTCACAGTGTTTTTGTCTTCAGGTTTCGGTGCTGCCTGGCCAGTCCCATTAGTTGCCGTCTGACTGTGCTTCTTGCTATCGGAGAGCTGCTAGCTGTTTTCGGATCGCAACCTTGGGGCTGGTTTCGATTTTGGAGGAGAGGGGGTAGAGGTCGGCGTTGGGGTCGAGTTTGTGGACTCGGTTGAGGATCGAGCGAGCTTGTTTGATTTCATCTTCTGCCACAAGGTCTAAGGCAGCTTGGATAACAGTGGGATGGACAGGGTTTTTGGGGCAAGTACGACGATAGGTGGCAAGGTTAGAGTTAATGTAGCGCTGCCAGACTTTAGCTGAAAGATTTTGTTGGGTGCGTTGGCAAACTGCCACTATGAAAGGGTTTGTTTGCACTGGGCTAATCAGAGCAGTGTTATCAGAGCTTCCAGTGAGCACGTATTCTCCGCTGGGACTAAAGACTACTGACCTAATTCGATTCTCATGCTGAATACGGGCAACTTCTTCTCCGGTCTCGGTGCGAGAAATTTTGGCCGTGTTATCGTAACTTCCCGTGAGCACGTATTCTCCATCGGGGCTAAAGGCTACTGACCTGACATGGTTCTCATGCTGAATACGGGCGACTTCTTCCCCAGTCTCGATGCGAGAAATTTTGGCCGTGTTATCGTAACTTCCCGTGAGCACGTATTCTCCACCAGGGCTAAAGGCTACCGACCTGACATGGTTCTCGTGCCGAATCCTGGCAATTTTTTTCCCAGTTTTAGCAGAGGAAACTTTGGCAGTATTATCCTCACTCCCTGTGAGGACATATTTCCCATCAGGACTAAAAGCTACGGATAAGATTGGACTTCCGTGTCGAATTCGAGCAATTTCTTCCCCAGTTTCAGCAGAGGAAACTTTGGCAGTATTATCTTCACTCCCTGTAAGAACATATTTCCCATCAGGACTAAAAGCTACTGACCTAACTCGGTTCTCGTGTTGAATGTGGACGACTTCTTCTCCGGTAGCGGTGTGAGAAACTTTGGCAGTGTTATCCCCACTTCCAGTGAGGACATATTTTTCATCAAGGCTAAAAACGACGGATAAAACTGGGTTTTCGTGTTGAATGTAGGTAACTATTTTTCCAGTCTCAGTATGAGAAACTTTAGCAGTATTATCTTCACTTCCTGTGAGAACATATTTTCCATTAGAGCTAAAAGCTACTGACCAAATCCGTTTCTCATGTTGAATGCGAGCGACTTCTTCTCCAGTCTCGGTGGAAGAAATCCTAGCAGTGCGATCAGCACTCCCAGTGAGCACGTGTTCTCCATCGGGGCTAAAAGCTACTGACCAAACATCATGTTCATGTTGAATTCGGGTAACTTCTTTTTCTGTTTGGGTGCGAGAAATTTTAGCCGTGTTATCGTAACTTCCCGTGAGTACGTATTCTCCACCAGGACTAAAGGCTACTGACCAGACTGGATTTTCATGTTGGACGTGAGCGACTTCCTCGCCAGTAGTGGTGTAAGAAATTTTGGCCGTGTTATCGTAACTCCCAGTGAGTACGTATTCTCCACTGGGGCTAAAAGCCACTGACCAGACTGGATTCTCATGTTGAATTTGGGTGACTTCTTGCCCGCTCTCAGTATGAGAAATTTTGGCAGTGTTATCCTCACTCCCGGTAAGAACGTATTTTCCATCAGGACTAAAGGCTACTGACCAGATTGGATATCTATGTTGAATACGTGCTATCTCTTCACCAGTTTCAGCATGAGAAATTTTGGCCGTGTTATCCTCACTCCCAGTGAGGACATATTTTCCATCAGGACTAAAAGCTACCGATCTAACCCGATTCTCATGCTGAATACGTGTTATCTCCTCACCAGTTTCAGCATAAGAAATTTTAGCAGTATTATCCCCGCTCCCAGTGAGGACATATTTTCCATCAGGACTAAAAGCTACTGACCAAACTCGATTCTCATGTTGAATGTATGTGACTTCTTCCCCGGTCTCAGTGCGAGAAATCTTGGCAGTATTATCAGAACTCCCTGTAAGAACATATTTCCCATCAGGGCTAAAAGCCACTGACCTGACAGTATTAACATGCTGATTCTGACTCACTGTGGTAGGTAAATGTGGTAGCCCTTCCCAAAGAACTTCATAGAGATCAACAACATTTACCCTAACTAATGCCTCATGCTGAATCTGGTTATGAGCTTCTACTGCAAGCAGCATGGCTCTTTTGTTACTGACACGCTCTTGCACCCGGGCAGTCTGTGCCACCAATTCCCGGATCTCTGCTCGTCTTTCTGCTCGATTTGACTGATAAGCCAACCACCCCGCAAAACTCGCCAACCCCGCCAACACCACCGCCGCACTCGACGAAATCCACAACATCCGTCGCTCAGCCTTCTTTCTTTGCGCCTCCTCCCGCCGCGCCTTCCCAACCATCCCCTCAAACTGCCGCTGCCAATCCCGCTGATACCGCCGTCGAATCGGGCCCACCACATAATCATGCACCAACTGAAACCGATCCTCCGGCTCCTGCGGCCACCGCACCACCAACCCCGACCCCACCAACACCGCCAAAATATCCCCCTCTAACTCCACATCCGGCAACGCCGACACCTTGCCAAAATTCTCTAGCTCCGTCTGCAACTCCCCCAACGTCAAAAACGGCCGCGTTCCATTCTCCTTCGTCAGCGCCATCAATACCCGCCACGCCGCCGCCACCACCGCCGGATCGCACGTCGCCACAATATCCGCCACCCACTCTTCTGCCAACGCCAACTTCGGATTTGTACCCAACGCCCGATAAGCCTCAACCGTTGTAATCTTCCGCGCCTCTAACTGCGCCCCCACCACCTGCACCTCCACCGGCCGCACCCGCCCCAACGCATCCGTGAGATCTGTCACCACCGCCGTGATTAGCTCCGGCTCCATCCGAAACGCCGATCGCGCACATAAATCCCCCATCACCTGCTCAGCCACCCGCGGCGCAAAATTCTCAATCCGCTGCCGCTGCTCCCGCCCCAAAAAATCCCGTTTCAGCGCTGACAATGCCTCACCCGAAGCCACCAACCCCTGTAAATAATCCTCAAACTCCAACAACTCATGGAGATAATCCTCCCGCAACGCCAGGATAACCGTGGTGTATTGAATCGCCTTGCGCTCCAGACAGTCCGCGAAGAAGCGATAAAACCCCTGCCGCTGCTCCGGCTCAGTGCAAACAAAGAAAAACTCCTCAAACTGGTCAAAGATCAACACCGTCCAGAGTTTGTGGTGGGCATTGTGCTGGAGCTGGGCGGTTAACGCCGCCACGGTCTCCAACGGCTCCGGCAACAGAATCTCTGGATAGGCCGCAGCCAAGGCATCCCGCAACGCCTGACCCAGCTCCACCACCCAATTGCCATAAACCCGCACCAACACAGGCAAGGCATGACGGGCCTCATAGGAAGTTTGGTTGAGTTCCGGCACGAGCCCCGCTTCCACCACCGAACTCTTGCCCACACCCGACATACCACAGAGCACTGTCAAGTTGTGCTGGGGTTCACCGATCCGCTTCGTTACTAGGGTTTGGATATCCGTCTCTCGCCCCAACGCCACAAACGCCCCACTGCGCTCCGTCCCTTCCTCCAGGCTTGGCAAACGCCCCGCCCCCACAAACGCCCGCATTTGATATTGAAACTCTAGGGTGCGTCGGCGCTGCTGAATCTGGAAGGCCGCTCGGTATTGCTGATTTTGTCGATAGAACGTTTTCAACTGGCTCAACAGCGCCACAAACCCGGCAGGGTCAGCATCCGGCTGATGGGTGCGGCGGGCGGTTTCTAAGGCCGCTATGGCACAGGGCAAATCGTTTTGATGCGCGATCGCCACCGCCCGCTGCAATTTATAACTCAGGGGTGCAGTTTGGCCCTGGCCGCCGTAGAGTGCGATCGCCTGCTCAGCACAAGCCGCCATTCTTACCCAATCTTGCTGATGCTCCGCTAACTTTGCCTCTAGGCTCAAATCCTGAGCCAACAACGCTGGCATCTGGGCATGGCGCTCCTGCCATTCCGGCAACGCCGATCGCACCTTGTCCCACTCCTCCAACTTCACCCACAATTCCCCCATCTGGTTGCAAAACTTTGCCACCAAATCCGATCGCCCCGCCGCCGCAAAATTAGCCAACGCTTCCTCACGCTGGGTTTGGGCTGTTGACCAGTCCTCCTGCTGAGCAGAACAATGGCTACTGTAGAACTGCGCGATCCCTTGCCCCAAAAGATTCTCCGCCCGCTGCCAATGGCCCAAACTGGCTTGAAACTGCCGCAACACCGCCTCCACTTGATCCGGCTCACCGAAGAGCAAAGACCCCTCCGCGAGAGCGATCGCCCCCTCAATTTCCGGCGCTAACGTTACCCCCCGCTTAAACAGCTCCGCTTCTGCCAATTGTGCTTCCCGTAAATCCGTTTTGGAGAGCAGACCAAACTTCGGAATCAATTGCAGCCGGGCCACAATCGCTTCGAGATAGCGATCGCACAGCACCTGCAAATGTTGCTCTAACTCCGAGGTCTCTAGCTCAAAATGGAACGTAGTGGTTGCCCAACTCTTGAAGTCCGGCATCTGCCGCTGCACCTGAGTCAACAGCGCATCATCGAGCCAGAGCAACAGCGGAAAAGGGAAATCCTGCCGGAAAGACTCCCGCATATTGTTCGCCGCCGCCAAAATATCATTGAGATCCCGGCGGTGTTCTAGCCCCAACACCGAGAGCGCCGCCGGAATCCGTCCATCCAGTTGCTCTCGAATATTGCGGTAGAGCGTGGCCGCCGTATCTTGAAGCGTCAGGGTCAGCAGCTCCAATTTGGTGGCGGTGTGGAGTTGGGCCAAGAGGCGATCGCGCAGTTGGCTATAGTTACAGCGCACCAGCAGCAGAGCAAATTCTCCTTGGCCGTAGTCAATGGCCCGCAGGAGTTCGTTGAGGGTTTCGGTGTTATTCGTCATGGGTTTGTCTCCTGAGTTGCGCGAGATCTGTCATCCCCCCGGCTGCGCCGACCCCCTTCGTAAGGGGGTTTTTGTTGTTTCCTCCTTATCAAAGGGGGCAGGAACGACATAACCCAAATCCCAGCCGCTTGCGGCGTCACCCCCCTTACGAAGGGGGGAAGGGGGGATCTCAGGTCTTGCGCAAAGAGAGGAACTATCTTTTGTAGTGAGATCCGTGATCCCCCCGGCTGCGCCGACCCCCTTGGTAAGGGGGTTTTTGTGGTTTCCCTCCTTATCAAAGGGGGCAGGAACGACATAACCCAAATCCCAGCCGCTTGCGGCGTCACCCCCCTTACGAAGGCTAATCTTGTAGGGGTTTGGAAAGAGCCTGAGCCCCTTGCTTGACAAAAAAGAAACGTTCAATCGCAGTAGCCAGAACCTTGACCCCTGGTAGCGGTTGCCTCTGGGAAGGTGCAAAACCCACTAAC
>JAAHHN010000012.1 GCA_010672165.1 Spirulina sp. SIO3F2
ATCTCAAAAAACGATTACGCTGGTTACGACCTGCGACTTTGAATGACTTACGTCTACTCATCCGCGAACAACTCCTGAAACTCGAACAAGCGACTATTGCCTCTATTGCAGGCAGAAAGAGCATTTTGGATGCCTTATCTGTAGCTGGCATTTTGTGATTTGGTATAAGGACTTCATTTAAGCAACTTTTGAGCACAATAAGTGCAAGGTTTGTGAGCCCTTAAGGGCTCACAAACCTTGCACTTGGAGTAAAAATTAAGACTTAAAATCCAGGAGATACAGCCCTTGATTAGCAAGCTTTATAGCGACCAGAATGGTTTCGAGGACTTTTTCAGTAAACCCTAATTAGAGAGAGAATAAACGCTGTTGCTAACTGAAGAATTAGCTACACATTCTTAGCTTTGATAATCCAATTGACATAGATGTTCTTAGGGCGAGTTTCATGCCCTCCGACATCTTGTGAATTCGGAGTAGGCGTGCCGTTAAATCCTGGCCAAGTTAGACCAAGACTGCTCCCTGAGCCTACAGGCTGTCCGTAGCGACCACCTGTATCTGCTACTACCTGTGGTAGGGGATGGTGATGTGCTTTAAATTCATCATCCTGCGCCGAACCAACCTTATCACCAGTATTGCCACGCTCAGCAGAAGCACCACGGGAACTCGCATCTGGATCATGTCCCGTTCCATGATCTACACCTCGGAGAAAGCGCCCACGCAAATCAGGTAAGTTAAAGGTTTTGACATTATCGCCATCTCCGAACGAACCGCCAATTACAGCATATAATTCGGTATAATCATCTCTGCTCATTGCTTCCCCATCGCAGACAAGCCAACCTTGCTTGGCTAATTCTCCTTTTGCGTTACCGTCAACTAAGCCACCATAGGCTAGGATTGTTCCAATGGGTACTGTCATGATTTCAGTTTCTCCTTTGTTTGATTGAATGTGGTTATTTGATAGTTCAATTCGTTTCTATGAGACAAGGAATAAGGATTTAATATTTCCTATTATGGCGATCGGATCGAATCGTTTTGATTACGAATGTTCATGCTCTCCGTTTCTCCGTGTGTTGGGTTAAAGTGCTGATTTTATCGTTCGTTATCGTGCTCATTAGCGTCGCCAGGGATTTCCAATAGGTGCCCCTCCCCAATAAGTCGGCTGGGTAATCAAAGTAAACGGTAGTCTCACGCTACTGGACATAGAAGGATTGAATGCCAACTTTCCATAAAGAGATGAATCATTAAGTCGTTGGTAGGAAACAGAACTTGCAGTAGAATTTGCAGCCAAATTCACTGAAGTTGTTTCTGTTGAGGCTGGCAAGATTTTTTCAATGATCTTCTTTGTAACTGATGCTATTATTGTTCCCCGGGTAGGAAGAGTGTTGAATTTAGTAGGAAGGGCTGTCAACCACCTACTTGGATGCGAGAATAAACTTTCTGGTCTACTTCCAAAAGTGGTAAAAGCATCATAAGCATTATCTAGGGATTGTGCATTTTTAAGTGGATGCCCCCAATTAGAACCACCAGCGAGACTCATGGCGGCTGACTTCGCACCACCAAGTCCAGCAATCCCACCTGTTATCGCACCTACAACGCCGCCGATTAATGCTCCTTGCCAGATTGCATCAGATAAATTTATTTGGTTTTTAACTCCAAAACGCTCATTAACTCCATACTGTGTGGCAGCCTGACCAGCACCAACTCCAACACCCACTACACCACCTACTGCTGCTCCTGCGACAACTCCAAGAGCTGTTGAACCACCAGCCGTTACAACTACTGCTCCTGCTGCGAAAGCCGCTACACCCCCAGCCGCTGACACTGCTCCACCTACAGATCCAATTCCTGCCCCAGCACCAATATAGCCAGCTAAATCCCATCCTTTGAGTCCCGCCTTGTCACCCGTATAAGCAGCAACACCACCGCCAATTGTTGCACCGACTAAGGCTCCAACTGCAATAACTGCTAAGAATGCTAACTCTCCATCTGGATCGACCAAGTTGATCGGATTATTATTCGCATACAGATAAGGACTGGCAAACTGTCCTGCTGGATCGATAGCATAAAACCGTCCCAAACGCGGATCATAAAATCGCGCTCGATAGTTATACAGTCCTAACTCAGCATCAAACTCCTGTCCCGTATAGCGATAACTAATAATCTCTGGATTGCCGTAAGCAGCCCTCATCATCTCCCCAAAGGGCAGGTAATCAAAGGCAGCAATGATGGTTCCTGCTTCATCCACCACCACCCGAGTCGAACCCAGATGATCTTTGAGGATAGTGTAAACCTTGCCAGCCTTAACCAGTGCGACTAATCCACCCATCCCATAGATATACTGCACGGGTTGGTCACTCACTTCCAACAGAGGATAATTATTCAAACCATGCACATATAACTTGCTTGCGATTTGCTTGCCTGAACTATCCTGAGCGGTTTTCAAGACTCGCTGATTTCCCCCGTTGTATTTAAAGAAAACAGATGTTTTTCCCTCAAGCTGTGCCTGAGTCGTTAACTGAGTTAAGGGGTCATAATCAAGGTTAGAAATCTGGCGATGGGAGGCACCGGTAACATTGCCATTAGCATCATAACTATAGGATTGAGGTTCACTGCTATTACTAACGGTGTTTACCTTATCTGTATTCTCGATATATTGATACTGGTTGCTCGTATCACCTCGTTTCAAGGTTTCAATATTGCCGTTGATATCGTAAGTTGTGGGTTGACCAATGCCTAAACTGGCCTGTTCATCTTGGCTATTTTGAGCAACTTCTAAGCGTCCTAACTTATCGTACTGATACTGATAGCCATAACTTGGGGGGGCATTCTCCCAAGTCCCATAATTAATACTATTTTTGGCAATATTGCCGTTGTGATATCCTGAACCCTGATAACCATCTCCCGTATAAGCCAGGGATTGCTCCATCACGAGGGAATTATCTGCTTTCTCGTTCCCAATGCGGGTTGGCCAACCCGGAGAATTATAGTTGAGATTGCTTTGTAGTCCCCCCTTATTAAGGGATGTGGTTGCTAAACTACCATCAGCATTGTAGCCATAAGCCGCAAACCGTTGCGGATTTTCCGGTGTTCCGATGGCAACAGTTTCTCCCAAGCTGTTATAGCGGTAAACCACTTCAGGAATATTACTCTTGTCGGGATAGTGAACCTTAGTGACATTGCCAAGATTATCGTATTCGTAGCGAACCGTTTGCGCTGCATATCCTGTAACCGTCAGGGTTTTACTGGCTACATTACCAAATTCGTCATAATCATAGACTTCTTCCACATCGCTGTTACCATCCCCTTGATTACTACTCAAAATCTTCCAGACACGACCGATTAAATCAGGATTTGAGCCGTCCCCATCAAAAATATACCGTTTACGCCAAGCATTTTGTTCGGGATAATTAGGGTCAGTATCCGCTTTTGCCTGCAAGGTTTGACGATTCCAGTCTCCTGAAAACCAACCTTCCTCAGTCAAACGACCTATAAGATCATATTTCTTATAAAGAATGGTATGAGAGACTAATCCCTCTGCATCCACCATAAAACGAGGGCGACCAGCCCGATCGTAGATATATTGTGTCGTCCCTGAATCTGGGTTCGTTTGACTCGTCATTTGTCCCAGAAAATCATATTCCATCGTGATTTCCCAAGCCTCTGGTTGCGAACCCACAGGGGGGACAAACTGATTGGGAAGCAATATCTTAACCGCATTTCCCGCCGCATCATAAATACTGCGAGTGGTGTGATAAACGTCACTCCCTGCTTCAACTGGCCCTGCTTTTTTAGCAAGAGTAAGTCCTAATTGATCTTTGAGCGTATAACTGGGGTTTCCATCTGCATCTGTTAGTTTTTGCACTAAATATTGACCCGATGGATAGGAATCTTCTGCAAAAAGTCCTTGTACGTTTGTGCCATATTCGCTAGTGACAATATGACAATTTCCATTGCCAATGGCAAAAGCCTTTCCTGGTATACCTTGCTGAAGAGGGCGACTTAATGGTGATGCTTCATAGACCGTCCGGTTGTAAGGATAACCTTCATCCTCAGGATAATAATTCGCCACTTCTCCTGTGAGTATCCCCGATTCCCAATCAATAGTTTTAACAAATCCTTGCCGATAACCGGGGAGAGTCTTATCAAATTGTGCTGTTTTAGTACTGATAGCACTACGACCTAAACCGTCATAAACCGTTTCAGTGACAAGACAATTATTTCCTTCTAATGCTTGGGTTTGCCGTTCTTTCCCTGCACCGTCGCTATATTGAATCCCGATGAGGGGATTTTTAAAGGTGACAATATTGGAGAAAGCAACCTCATCACCCGTAAATAACTCCAATGCACCCGTAATCTCATCTTCTACCGCCTGAGCAAAGAGTTGTTCTCCATCAGCACAAAAAAGAAGTACCTTATTAGCAGCCACTAACAACCATTCGTGGGGTGTTGACCCTGTTCTAGAAACTTGGGAAGATGTACCATTAAGCGTTAACACCCAACCCTGGTTTTGCGTCCAAGTTACCGTTAATTTATCACTAATACGAATACCCAAAGGTTGTTGCAATATACCCGATGGATGAACTGATAATCTTACCCCATAGTTACTGAAATTAGCAGTTGGTTGATAAGTAATAGTGTCTGAAGTATTTCCAGAATGGACTAAAGCACCATTTTTCACTTGCCAACAATTGGGTTGAGATAATTGCCACTCTTCTTTCCATTGTTCACCATTAATAAAGTTGGCATAAGCCCCTCCTGCTGCTGCACTAATAGTGAGGCTACTATTGGGTTTGGCTTGAGGAAAGACATAAACTGCATCATCATTTTCTTGTCGGGTCAAATAGGATGTCGTCACCCCATTCACTGTCTCAGCAAGCCCAACTTCTGCTATCTTGCGTTGGAAAGAATCATAAAAGTGACGTATCGTATCGCCGCTATTTCCCAATTGGGCACTAACAATTTTATACTTGGGTTCATAGACATTAGCTTGGAAGCTACCCATCAAAGGAACAAAGCAAATATCATCAATCAAAAGGGATTTAGATGTTTTTTGATTGGATATCTCTAGTCCTAAACTAGTCCCTTGGATTTGCTCAGGATTAATTGCATGATGCCAATACTGCCATTCGCTGTCAGTGGATTTAATAGACACAACAATAGAATTTCCTACAGGGCTATTATCGTTGTAGAATTGCAGTTTGACTTCGGCATTCCCTCCATCTGACTCGAATCCTGCATCTGTTTTAAACCAAGCAGAAATGATATAACTCTGCCGAGTATTCGTTATCGCCAAACATGCTTGTTTTTTAAGGGTAACATTAGGAATAAGTCGCAAGCTAGACAAACCCGTATGAGCATCACCCGTTACAATAAAATCAGTCAATTCGCCTGGATTGATACACCAATTACCAAGATTTTCGTAAGTCTCAAATCCCATATAGGTTGCTTCTTCAGCAGTCGCATTACTAAACTGAGCAACAGGATAAAATTGCTGCTTATCGAATAGGATTGAACTGTGAATGCTATTGACATCAATCGAATCTTGTACGACGCCTTTTGAGGTGCGAGAAACCACTTCAGCAACCTTCAACCAATCTGTCGTACTGGGTTCAGTTCGATTGTTCCATTGGTCAAAGATAGCAGACTCATTAAGTCCTTGATAAGTTCTATACAAGCCCCATTTTTTTTCTCCCCAATCTTTCCAAGTATTAACTGAGATTTTGGTAGTTTTCCCGTTGGTCTTATTGATCGTTTGGACAACCGGATCAAGAATATTTTGCTGTTTTAGACTGTCATATTTTTCCCAGCCATAAACAGAAGTTCGTGTCAGTGTTTCCTCTTCACCCAAGCTATTGTAATTCTTAGTTATCTGTGTTTTCAAAAATCCCGTTGCTGAGTCATATTTATATACAATCTCTCGTTTAATTCCTACATTGGAGATATTTCTATTGACATCTATACTACCGATTTCCTTGCCATAGAGAATATTTTCCTCTCGTTTTTGCTGGATATAAAACCCATATAAATCAATCTTTTCTGATTCTCCTAATTTCTGTCTTTGGGTTACTACGTCATATTCAACAGTTTGGCAAGTCACTTCATCACCTTTAGCATCATAGACTTTCTGTTGATACAGAGAACCATGCAACAAACTATAGTAGTAAGGTGGCATTTCTTGAAAATCTTTGAGTTCCAAGCTTCCTGTTGAAAGCCCATTAAAGAAAAAATATTCGGTTTTGCCAAAAGGAGTCAATTTTGAAGTCTCATTACCTTTGGTAACCGTAACATTAGAATATTCTGTAACAATTCCTTGAGAACTAATAGCTATCTTGTTCCTATCGTAATCATAGCTAATATGACTTTTCTGAAAACCATCATCAATGGAAACCTTGACCACAGAAAAATCAGTGATATTACCTTTAATCAATTCATGAGAAACATAATATAGATTTAATCTAGAAGCTTGATTGAACTCATCTCCTTGGTAAGTACAAAAAGCATTGAATCCAGATAAATCGGTTCCCGACTTACCCTTGCTACTTTTATTGTCAACATAAATTCTTTCTGAAAAACGTTCAGTGTTAACAACCTTGCCATTTTTCAATAACAATACCTGACTTTCTTCATTATCCGTCTCATAAGCAATATAATAGGGAGCGCGGTTAATAATGCCATCAGGCTTAACCCCCGATGGAATAGACTGTTGATCTTTATTAAGTTGTCCTTGATTATTTCTGTAGAAAATTGCGTTGCCAACCGTAATAAAATCACCACTGACAGTCGGCTGATATGCATCGTTTGACCAAGAGCCTCGTATATCAGGATATTCCCAGCAATCTCTATAAGGATCGTAAGCTCTTATATCAGTAGAACTGGAACTTGAAGCGATCGCCAAATCAGAACCATAAGCAAACTTAGCGGTTTTATTCCCAACTTTTAGATTTCCCTCTTTCCATTCACTACCATTGAATCGCCAGAGATGTTCAACATTTGCCAGTAAGCTACCTGTCGTTACGGAATAAGCAAAGGGTTCTTCTGTATCGTGAGAGACGCTATAGGACTTATTTAAAGATGGAGTGATATTAAATCCAGCATTCCATTGATAGGCTTGTATTCCATAATCAATATTATCACCAAAATTTTTAATAAAAGTTGCCGTGGCTGAGTGATCACTTAAACTCCAGTTGAAATAGGGATTCCCGTTACGATCTTTTCGAACTGGACTGATAGTACCAATGTCGTCTCTAGTCCATTGTTTGTAAGTTTTATCCTGGTGATATAACACCAGTTCACAGCTTTTAGAAGCAGCATCATAAATACAAATGGTGAAATAATTTCCCAATGCAGCCAAAACATAAGTACCTTTACTTACAGTTATGCTTTGATCACACCAGCTCTTGAGCTGCTGATTCCAAACATAACAACCTAATTTTGTGCTACCAGAAGCGCCAAAAACCACAAAGTCACGACCAACAGCAAGCTGGGTTTGGACATGAGCTGAAGGTAAATCTAAATAGAAATTCTCATAACTCCATTGCCCAAACCGTCCCATATCTTGATGAAATAGATAAATATTCATCAAAGGCTGATTTGTTTGCTTGAAACTCAGGGCAAAGAAATCAGATTGAGTCACCACCTGTAAGCTATCAATATCCAGCTTAAAGTTGAAACCTCCTGCACTTGGTATATCACTGATCCAGTGACCATTCCAGCTATAGACTTTTACATCTAAATTCTCTCGACTATCATCATAGTAAGCAACCACAACATAATCCCCACCAAACCAAACACGAGGAATTCCTTCACCGTGGATAGTTGTTTTGTGGGATGTTCCCACTAGATTTTCTTCTTCGTAAGTAAAAGTTGCCGTACCACCTGTAGGATAGAGAATTGTCTTTAAAGCACCACGATGAATATTATCCTTTATCTCTTCTGAATTTGTGTGATATTCAAATTTGTAACCAGGTAGAGACTCCCCATGAGCATTTCTCTGGATTATTCCTGTTAAATAACGCTTATAGAAATCTGCATCATGAGAATTGCCCAAAGAAACATTGCTTAATTCATAATTAAACTGAAGAGAAAACAAGAGTGAATTTGAGTTTTCTTGTCTTACTTCAATAGAATCAAGGAATTTGGTTTCATACTTATCTTGATAAGCATGAAGATCCGATTGCCCAGTATATTGATGGGGGATCTGATACTCTCTTATTTGGTTATTATACTGTTTGGGTTGATAGACAAAGTCAACAGTACGTCCATCTAAAGCAGTAATCTGTTTTAAGTACGTTGCTTGGGTGTATTGATAACCACCATTGCCAATTGCTTTTAAATCAACTTCATAGCTAAAAGTAACTTCTTCTCCCCAAGTATTCTGGATTCTTGCTAGATTCCAAGCCAATGCGATTGGTTCCTGTCCTGATATGTTCGTAGTACTATCAATCCAGTTACCCTTGCTACTGCCCCATTTTATTCCCCATTGAATATATGGATTGTTTTCTGGCAAGTCGTCTTGCTTGCCACCATAAATCTGCTTGACTCCATTTTCCTTGATAATCACCCACTTTTCTTCATTTGGATAATAGCGAATATCCCAGGGCTTATAATCTTCCGTCTCAAAATTCCATGCACCATCTTCTGTAACGCCATCTTGATGAAGCCGATTCGCGCTGCCACCAGAAACAAGATAATACTGATCATCGTAGCTATATCCTGTATTTTTATTGTCGATCGCAATCATTTCATAAGGCATATTCCATCCCAATCCTAGAATTCCTGTCGGTGCTTCCAGGTTCCAGATATCTACCAGATTTTGAATATTGCTCTGGTACATGATGGCGACTTTTACATCTAAATCACCCCGACCAGGCAGTGATATTAGCTCTAAAGGAAGGTTGACATCACCTCGGAAAAGGTTGACTGAATCAGGAATATTCCCAATACCTCCTCCATCCATCTGAAAAGTTCGGATTGCCGGAATTTGCGATAATGTGCTTGGAGAATAATTACTAGAAGCCATAACAAATCTCGTACTTTAGTCAAGGGAATTTTATTGACTTACCTTCAAAAGTATAATCTCATTAGACAATGAGTGGTATACGTCTATGGCTCCGGATGCTAGCACAAATTTCTTATTAAATTTTTCTTGTATAGATTTCATTAAGATTTTAGCCCTGAGTAGGCAGGACAAAAAATTGTGAATCGCCGAGAAGATCCATTGATTTTTAGGTGGGATTGAGTAATAGCGAAACCCAAAAGATCTCTACAAGCCTTGCTGGTTTTGTTTTTCCTGCGTCAATTCAACCTACAAGTACACGAATTATGACTTTTATCCTGTACTGAGATTTCAACCATATAGAATCTCGTTCAGAATTCATTCTGAGAGGGAAATTCCAGTCATTCAATAAGCAGAAATACTCAAGTACATTAATGCTCTAAAATTTATAATTCTCACTATTCACCTCAAAACCTGAGGGTAGGGAAAAAATCAAAAATCAGGTAATACCTGAAACCTTGATAAATACGCAGGTTGGGATGCACCCAATACAATCGCTGTAAGTCTGGCCGTGGATAGGCAATCTCCAACAGGAAAGGTTTCTATCCTTTGAACAGAATCAGTTGTCAGTGCCGTGCTATACAGTTGGGATTAATTGGTAGCAACAGCAGTGGTGATGGCAATAACAGGACGAATGCAAATAGGGCGACTTCTACTAATGGGTATGGTGTCCTTGATGTGGAGCCTGTTGCTATTCTCTGGCGTTGTTGGCGCTCAAGTGCCCTCACCCCCACCAAACGCATCACCCACTACACCAACACCGACGCTCCCATCACCTGCCCCGTCACCAATTACTAGACTCTCTTCCGTCACTCCGTCCTCCTCACCCGCAGCCTCCCAGCCTGGAACCGTTTTTCTCGGTGAACAGCCTTTATTTGTACTCTACGATCGCCTCAACTCGCCTTCTGTTGAAGCTAGAGCCAAAGCTGTGAGTCAGCAGGTGGAGAGCTTTGCTCGGAATCCAGCGATCCCCATCGAATCTTTACAGGTGGGTGAACAAGGGGAACAAGTGGTGCTCTTTTATGGCTCTACTGTGATCACGCCCATTACTGAGCAAGATGCCAGCGCCCTCCAACAGTTGCCGCGTCCCCTAGCCCAAAGTTACGTCGATATTCTCCGGAAAGCCACAACCCTCTATCGTCAAGCCGGCACCCGTTCGGGCCAATGGTTCCAACTCTCGCAAATTTGGGAGTTTTTTACGACCTTAAGCACCCGAGGTGATAAGGTCAACTACCCGCTAGCGATCGCCTACACCATCCTTGCGACGTTGATCTTAGCCTTAGTCTGGTTTCTGTTAAATTCCCTCTTTCCGTCCCTCGTGCGAACGATTCGCACCGCGCAACGGCGACGCTGGTTGGAGATTCGCCTCTACAAGATTAAGCTCTTTTCCTCCGTGCAGGTTGGACGAGTTCTCCTGCTCCTAACGCAACTGTTGCGGTTAGTGCTGATGTTGCTCACGTTCTTGAGCTACCTGATCGTTGTCCTGAACCTCTATCCCCTCACCCAAAAAATCGGTGGGCAATTGTTTGGCTATAGCCGCGGGGTATTGTTACAAGTCACCAAAGCCATTACTAACTATATTCCCAGCGCGTTGATTATTGGGCTAATTATTTTGCTGACCTATTACACCTTGCGGGTGATCAAGCCCATCTTTAACCAGTTGGGTCAGGAGACCATTAAGCTCAAGGGTTTTTATCCAGAATGGGCCGAACCCACCTATCGGTTAGTGGAAATCTTTGTGCTGGCGATCGCGGCGGTGCTCTGCTTTCCCTATTTACCTGGCTTTGGCTCTGATGCCTTTCAAAGCCTATCGATTTTCTTGGGGGTTTTAGTCTCCCTCGGTTCAACCACAGCAGTGGCGAATGCAGTTTCCGGCGTTATTTTGATCTACACCCGTGCGTTCCGCCTGGGGGATTATATTGCAGTCGGTGAAGTTAAAGGTGCAGTGGAAGAGAAATCAATTTTAGTGACGCGGGTGCGCACCCCTAACAATGTGATCGTGACGATCCCCAACGCGATGCTGATTGCCAATAGTATTCAAAACTACAGTATTTCTGGACGGGACACGGCTCAACCTGTGGTGCTCACCACTACGATCACGCTGGGCTACGATATGCCTTGGACAAATGTGTATGCCGCCCTCACCGCTGCTGCTCAGCAAACCCCCGCTGTATTGCAAGACCCACCTCCCGAAGTTTGGCAAACCACCCTTGGGGATTTTTCCGTGACTTATGAGATTCGAGTCTACACCGATCGCCCCACCCAAGAACCCCAAATCCATTCTGCTCTGCACCAGAACATTCAGGATGCTTGCAATGCTGCCGATATTGAAATTCTCTCACCCACCTACGCGGCTGTTCGAGATGGCAACAATAGCACCATCCCGGCTGACTATCTACCCGCTGATTACAAACCCGATGGCTTTAAGCTCAACCCGCTCGGGAATCTGTTTCAAGTGGATTTGCATTGGGGGTCAGGAAAAGCGAAAGCCAAGGCCAATGGGCGATCGCCCCAAAAACAATAAAGACAGTGTTAGTCCGTGTTGCCAGCTCGGGGCTGTCGTCAGTTGGATTTAAAACTCTTGCTGTAACTGACCTACAGCCCCTCTTCTTACTTTTGAGATCGGGCGCTCTTGTCCCATAGGACTTCTGGCTTTAACTGATGGCACGCCCTAACATCAGAAAGCTGACGGGACAAGTGATAACACGCCCCAGCCCGGACTATTTATGAATCCAAGTTTCAACATCAACAGGGTTTATTTCTAAACTGTATAGACAACCCGCCAAAGCCCCAGAGACATTTACTTTTCTTTTCCTCTGGTCAACGTAAAAACTGATCATACCCACATGCTTGGTCAAGCATCACTAACCTCAAAAGAGGAAACAGTTGCTTCTAAACCCAATGCTTCAGATGCCTCGCCAAATTGTCAAGCATAAAATGTAGTCAATTGACTTTACAAATGCACGCAGGCTTTGTACAACAAAAGGGAGTTTTACGAGAGAGTGAGCCGCTACCGAACATGAGTACTGACAAGTTGGATTCTGCCCGCAAGATTGAGAATATTGAGCTCATTCGGGATATTTTGTTTGGCCCTCAGCTCAATGACTACAGCACCCGGCTGAACCATCTTGAGAATGCCCACAAAGCGCTGCGCGAGGAAACAGCGAATACGATCAAAGGCGTTGAAGAGGAACTCGACAAGCGGACTGAAGAAATCAAACAGATTCTGCGGGAGTTCCAGTCTGCGGTAAAGACCATTCGGGAAGAACTCAAATCAGCCGCGATCGCTGATGGTGACGAAAAAGCGGAGATGCGCCAGCAGATCGACCGTCTTGCCAAGCGTTTGGCCACCAACGTCTCAAACCTGGATGCAGCAATGGACAAGCAAGTTGGCTCCCTGCGCGACGATCTAATGTCCAGCCATCGGAAGCAGCAAGCCGATGTCTTGGCCCTGCGCAATGAAGTCTTTGAGGAACTTGAAAAGCGCCTCTCTAGCCTTTCCTCGATGAAGATCACCCGTGAGGATCTCGCTGAATCGTTTATTGAATTGGCGTTTAAGCTCAAGGGCAACAAAATGATGCCAGCTCTCACCAATGCACCAGAGCCAGGTTACCTCACCTCAGAAGAAGAGGTCTTACCTGCCCCCCCATCTTTGTCTTAGGGCACAATCAGCCAGTTGGGGCGGGGTTTCAGTTGTGACCCATACCCGACCCACCCCGGTCTGGCGTTGCCAGACCTGCCCCTCCCAAGAGGGGATTTTTCATCTCCCCCTACGGGTACTCCTTGTACCACCACACCTGTTTTTTCCTTGTGCAGAGAAAACAATAGGATAGGATAAGGAGAAGTTTCTTCACGCGCTTAGATGAAGGAACCAAGCTAGGGGTTAGGTCTAATGGTGCAATCTTCTCGTTCACCTGCGCAATCCTACGAACGTGCAGAACAACAAGTGACTGGGTTTCTGGATAATCTCTCTGTATTTCTGCGGAGTGATGATGAGCTTGACCGAGATCCTGGTCAGTCTTCAAATTTGGTTCGTTTTCCTCAGCCCAAAGAAAATCAACCCCAACGGCCGACTCCCACTTCATCAAAGCCGATAGACGCCAAGGATAAGTCACCTCAATCATCGCTACCTCCTTCCCAACCCCTTCAGACTGCCACTGAACCCGCTCAACCATCATCGGTCTCGCAACCGAGCCGCGAACCGACACAGCAAGCCACCGTTACACCATCAACAACCGTCCGACAAGCGGCTGCCCTTGAACACAGCATTACTGAACTGCTCGAACTACTAGCTCCAGAAGATCGCCGTGTCACTGCCCTGAATGCCCTACAGCAACTTCTTGTGCTGCTAGGCGGGCAATCGCCAGCACCAGCACCGGCAATTGTCGAAGAACTCAATCAGCTCCATAGTCAGCAAAACCAAGTACAGTCGCAGCTTAGCCAGTTTCATACTCACCAGGATCAAGTGCGATCGCAGCTCAATCAGCTCGAATCGCGCTTGGATCAGGTTATGGCGTTAACCGTCCGTCATGGCAAGCTCCTTGCCCAAGAACAACGCTTAAATCCGCAACCTAGCTCAGCAGCCCCAGCAGAACGCCAGCATTCCACTGAGACTGCCGAAACTGCTTCTCCATCTGCTGCTGTGGTATCAGCTAAAAATATAGATTCGTCAGCCTCCACGGACTTATCTGCTGTTGACTCTTCACAATCCTCTTCAGCTTTGGAGTTGGTTGACTCAACTCAAGCAACTCCAAGGGAAACAGCAAGTTTGGCAACTTCCAACGAATCCCAGCTAACACTCCCAAACCCACAATCGGCCCCAACTGCTCAGGCTGAAGCAAGTCCAGATCAGCAGGTTGCCATCGTCTCAACTGATGAGCCGCAACAGCTTGCTCTAGGACAGACTGATTCAGAACAGCCATCCAATACCGATCGCGTTCCCCAAACCCAAGCAACGCAACCCGAAGCGCCTACACAAACTGCTATCGAACCGTTATCTACCCCGAGCCAGCTAACCGTAGACCCCGAGTCTATTGTTGTGCATACCACTGCGGAGGTGACTAAGACTGTGCCCCAGACTGTTGATCCCGAACCAAGCTCAGCACCCGCTCAAGAATCTGAGTTTGAGTCGTCTGCCCTCCCTGAGGCTTCCACGTATGCTGCTGCAACCTCGGATTCAACATCCACCTCTGAAACATTTATCCCGCCCACACCCATCCCAACGCCTGCAATGGCTAAATCGTCCGCAGCACCTGAGACGACGATCGCCAATTCAAATGCAATTAAAATCGATCTTCGAGCCACTCAGTTAGACGATTCCTCAGAGCTTATCTCTGCTGACGAGCTGACAGCCGCTCTTAAATTAAAGGCCGCTAACACCAGCTCAGGCTCAACTTCTGAGTCGTCCCCGCAATTTCTGCCGTTTCTGAAGATGACACTATTAGGTCTGGGCGTGAGTGCGGTCGTGGGGAGTATTTGGGGTTTGTATCGGGTGTTTATCTATCCCCAGCAGGCGCTAGAAACCCAACTGAGTCATACGTTCGCCGCTGATCCTCAACTTGCTATTTATCGCTTGGATGCCCAGGTCAAACGCAATGTTGTGGAACTGTCAGGGATTTTGCCCAACCGCCAATTACGTGACCATGCCCGAACTGTAGTGACACAGCAGGCTCCAAATTACACCATTGATGACCAAACAATTGTTGTGGATCAAACGGTTGCCCAGTCGGTGCAGCAAATGCGCCAAACCCTGAATCAGACACCAGGGGTTGATTTTGAGGCGGCCTTTAACGCCGGGGTTGTGACGTTGAGCGGGACAGCGATTTCTGCGGAGGAGGTTGAGCGCTTAGCCGCAGCCTTTGCCCAAATGCCTGGTGTAGAAAGCGTTGAGAATCAGCTTCAGGTGCAGCCCCTCTCGATTCCGACTCGGATTTACTTCGAGCAAAATTCAGCATCAATGCCGTCGGTGGATACGCAACGCAAAATCATGCCCTTGGCTCAATTGCTCAAAACCCATCCCCACCTTCAAGTTCAGATTGTGGGTCATGCCCACGGCAGTGAACGCAACGCCAGCATAATTGCCAAAACCCGTGCCCAAACCATCCAAACGGCTTTAGAAAACCAAGGGATCGATCGCCGTCGTTTACATCTTTTAGCGTCAACCCAGAACCCGCCCGGTATGACCAAAGGAGCCGATCGCTGGCTGGGACGTTGTGTTGTATTTGAAGTTATCGACAACTCTACGAACAAAGAATAGTATTTTTGTGTTAAAATTGAATCAAAGATCAACTCAACTTTGATTCTTATGCCAGACATCCTCGCCCCTGCACCGATCCAAACCGTCTGCGATCGCCTCCTCACCACTTACCCCAACGCCACCTACGAACTCGATTGGCAGACCCCTGAACAACTGCTGATTGCCACGATCCTGGCAGCGCAAACCACGGATAAAAAAGTCAATACTGTGACGGCACAGCTTTTTGCCACCTTTCCGGATCTGCCAAGTTTGGCCGATGCCGCGATCGCAGATATCGAAGCGATCGTGAAGCCCGTTAGTTTTCACCGCCGCAAAGCCCAGAATATCCAAGCGGTTGCCCAACAACTGCTCACGCAGTTTGGTGGGGCGGTGCCTCAATCTCTGGAGGCATTGGTTACGTTGCCTGGTGTGGCTCGTAAGACTGCCAATGTGGTGCTCAACTGTGCCTTTAATCTGCCTTCAGGGATTGTTGTAGATACCCATGTAGCAAGGGTTTCGGGGCGTTTGGGGTTAACTAACCAAAGTCAAGCCCCGAAAATCGAAATTGATTTGATGCGGCAGATTCCTCAACAGCAATGGGCAACCTGGGGGCCAGCGATGGTGTTGCACGGGCGCTATGTCTGCAAAGCCAAGAAGCCCGATTGCGATCGCTGTGTGTTTGCAGATATCTGTCCCAGTGCAACTGTCTCATCTGTGAGCACAGCAACAACACCCCAACCCTTATCAACCCCAACTCAATCTATGCAAATTAATCTGGGAGACTGGACGCCCTGGCTCACTGACGAACTCCAGAAGCCTTACTTTCAAAAGTTGCAAGCATTTGTGACCCAAGCCCGTGCCCAAGGGGAGGTTTTCCCGCCGGAAGCGGAGGTGTTCAGTGCTTTTGCCCTCACGTCCCCCAGCGCGATCAAGGTGCTGATTTTGGGACAAGATCCCTATCACGACAATGGCCAAGCCCACGGTCTGAGCTTCTCGGTGAAACCGGGGGTTAAAATCCCGCCGTCGTTGCGGAATATGTTCCGGGAACTGGAGGATGATTTGGGAATTCCGCCCGCAGACACAGGGTATCTAGTGCCTTGGGCGAAGCAGGGGGTGATGTTGCTTAACGCGGTGTTGACGGTGAATGCCCATCAGGCGAATTCCCATAAAAACCAGGGTTGGGAGAAATTTACGGATGCGGTGATTCGGATGGTGAGCGATCACACTGATCATGTCGTTTTTGTCCTCTGGGGCGGTTATGCGCGGAAGAAGACGAAGTTGATTGATGCCAGCAAGCATACGATTATTGAGAGCGCTCACCCTTCACCGTTGTCGGCGCGGAATGGCTTTTTTGGTAGCCAGCCGTTTTCGCGGGTGAATGGGGCGTTGGTGGAGCATGGGCAAGGGGAAATTGATTGGCAGCTTTAGGGTGCATCGGCTCATTGTAAAACCTGGTTGTCAGGGGGCCAGCCCCCCGACACCTCCCGCCGAGGTGGAAATTGCCACCTCAGACTCCTGCAATAAGGAGCCAGTATTTCCGCTTTCACTAAAATGTACAAACTATTAACTATGAGCTGAAGATATTAAAGGGCATCGGGATCAACCCCTAACTCTCACAGTTTCGCAAATGCGGCATCTCGCTCTACCTGGGCTTGATCGCGTTCCGCTTGAGCTTGGGTCAAGTCGTTGGCCAGGGTTTCAAAATCCTTAAACGGTGCGCCATCGGGGTAAAAGACGGCTAAACCGTCCTCAAACCACTCAAACCGAATCTGCAAAAGCGGCGAAACCCAAGGCAAGTTTAAGCGGGTGAGCAAAACACAGTCAGCATCGGCCTGCTGGCGGGAGAAGCCCCAAAAGTCTTGGCTCTCCGGGTCATAAAAATACATCTCCAGCACTCCATGCTGTTGATAAAACAGTTGTTTTTGCACCATTTCATGGCGGGTATTGCTGGGGGACAAAATCTCAAACACGACTTGGGGAGGAATGTTGTCTTCTTGCCATTGTTTGTAGCTGCCGCGATGGCCGGCTGGCCGACCCAACACCACCATTGCATCGGGTGCTTGGGTGGGGGGTTTGCCTTGCTCGACTTGAACGGGATACCACAATAGATCTCCGGCGACAAAGGCGACTTCGTCTTGCAGGAGCACCCGTAGGTTTTCCACGAGGCGGACAATCCACTGGTATTGCAGGGTGTTGTCTGCCATTGGTTTGCCGTCTGAGTCGGGGTAGAGGGTATGGGGGGAGAGGGGGGTTTGAACCATGTATCCCGCAGGTGATGATGAAGATTTATTCAGTATAGCGAATGGGTTTGGCAAGCTCCTGCTCTGCCGTGGTTGCTGATTTATTCCTCGGGTTGTTCAGGTGAAAACCGCTCAATCGCATTGTCCCAAAGATCATTTAGGTTGTTCAGGCCTTCTGCAACGCCACCAAGTAAAGTCACCCCACCAAATATTGCTGTAATCAAAAATACTGCTGCTGCTCGCACAGGAGTTGCGGTCTCTATAAGACGAGAGAAGAAGCCTTGAGCTTCTGGAGCCTCGGCTGGCGTTGCGCTCTCTTGTGGACTTTGTTCTGGGGGAGGAGTGGAGTAAAAATTATTGGTGATATTGTTGACTTCTCTAGGCTCCTGTTCTTCTCGGGCAACCCGACGCTGACGTATTTCCAGCGGCTCATAGCCCTCCAGAAGTTCGCGGACGTTGACGGTGATCCCCAACTCGCCAATGGGAAGCTCTTGGACTTTCATTTTCTCCAGACCTAGCAATTCTCTGTATTTCAGCGGCGGATGATTCGGATAGCCTGGAACTGGAACCCATTCTGTAACCGTGAGGTCAGCAAAGCTACGATGAATTGTATTGAATGTCTGCCGAATTAGAGCAAGGAATTCTCGGCGGGTGGTTTCTCGACCGCTGATGGCGATAAAAATTTTCTTATCTTCAGGATCTGATTTGATGCGAGCGATATTGTAAACGTCCTCGCCTTCGCCTTCACGATAAGCTAGCATTACGCCGCTGCGCCAACGGATTTGGTTATAAATTCTTTCGTGGCTGAGAACGATGAACCGAGAAATGATGCTGCCAGGCAAGACAAGATAGTGATATTCAAATTCCAGTGTGTCGCCTTCTAAACTTGTCTGGTTGGGTTCGTCTTTGAGGAGCAACCCTGGAATCAGGAAGCGGTGGGCGTCGGGGCAATTAGGCAGCTCGAAGCAGAGCTGAAATTCTTTCATTAACTCTGTGAGGTAATGGTGGCGCTGGGTGGGGTAGCGCTCCTCTGGTTTAAGGATGCGGCTGAGGTCGTCTAAAGTCAGCATCCCCTCGGTTTGAGTTTTGAGAGTTTCGTCGCTGAGGATCGCATAGATGCCTGTTGTCACCCAGTTCGGATTCAAGACTTTGGTGCTCTGGAGGATGGGGTGTTTCCGAAAGTTGAGCACTAATCCTAAATCATGGAGCAGATCAATTAGTTGTGCTTGGTCTTGTTCTTCCCGGATCTGGTGATCGCAGCAAATCCGAATATATTCAGCAAAGGAGATGAAATCTTCAGACATGTTTTCGAGCTGTTCTTTGACTTCAAACCAGTCAAGTGGTAGCAGATCGTAGACTTCCTTCAGGTTGCCAACTTGCTCAATGATGGTGTGGCGCAGTTCATTGATGCCGTCACCCGTCTCGCAGGAGGTTTCTAGGATTGTGATGGTGTTGGGATATTTCTCCCGCAGGGCGCGGCGGTTGATATCGAAGGGTTGTTCATCCTTCTTGTTGCCGACAATGATTACGGGCGAACCGCCACCAAAGGTTTGGATTAGCTTCAGCCAATATTCCAGGCGGTTCTTTTCTTCGCTAGTGCGACAGTCGCACACCAGCAGGTAAAGGCTGCGTTTGGTGAGGAAGAATTGGTGCGTAGCATGGTAAATTTCTTGGCCGCCAAAGTCCCAAACATTTACTCGTACAGCTTGATTGTTGACTTCAATGGGCCATTGCCGAACGCTTAAACCATCAGTTTGATGCTCATGAGGGTTAAATTTGTCATCAATCAGTCGATTAACTAACGAGGTTTTACCAACGCTACCTTCACCGACGAGCAGGAGCTTGGCTTCGTTGAGGGGTTTAGCCTCACCACTGCGGAGTTTTTGGAGATAGTTAAAGATGCTGTGTGGATTTTCGTAGTCTTGTAAGACTTCTGGCGAAATGTGTAATTGATTCTGTCGAAAATCCAACGCCTTAAGTTTCGGCAGTGTTTCGATCGCGTCGGGAATGACGCTAATTTGGTTATTGAAGAGGTTGAGGGATTCGAGGGTTTGGAGTTGGGCGATCGCCTCGGGAATGACGCTGATTTGGTTATTGCGGAGGTCGAGGGATTGGAGGTTCTGGAGGGAAGCGATCGCCTCGGGAATGACGCTGATTTGGTTATTGCGGAGGTCGAGGGATTGGAGGTTCTGGAGGGAAGCGATCGCCTCGGGAATGACGCTGATTTGGTTATTGCGGAGGTAGAGGGATTGGAGGTTCTGGAGGGAAGCGATCGCGTCGGGAATGACGCTGATTTGGTTATTGCGGAGGTCGAGGGATTGGAGGTTCTGGAGGGAAGCGAGCGCGTCGGGAATGACGCTGATTTGGTTGCTTGAGAGGTTGAGGGTTTGGAGGGATTGGAGGGAGGCGAGCGCGTCGGGAATGACGCTGATTTGGTTATTGAAGAGGTGGAGGGTTTCGAGGTTCTGGAGGGAAGCGAGCGCGTCGGGAATGACGCTGATTTGGTTATTGAAGAGGTGGAGGGTTTCGAGGTTCTGGAGGGAGGCGAGCGCGTCGGGAATGACGCTGATTTGGTTGCTGTTGAGGTGGAGGGTTTCGAGGTTCTGGAGGGAGGCGATCGCGTCGGGAATGACGCTGATTTGGTTGCTGTTGAGGTGGAGGGTTTCGAGGTTCTGGAGGGAGGCGATCGCGTCGGGAATGACGCTGATTTGGTTGCTGTCGAGGTGGAGGGATTGGAGGTTCTGGAGGGAGGCGATCGCTGCGGGGATTTCCGTCAATTCAGCCCGTATCCAAGTTAAGCTCTCAATCTTTTTAACTAAAGTAATCCAATCTGAAATCGATTCAACTAACGGATTACCACTAATATCAAGCCGCTTCAGATTTGTTAGATTAGCGAGTTCTCGTGGAAGATGGGTCAAACTGTTGCTCACTACTGTACGCATTGCTAGACCATTTACCAATTCAAGACCATCCCCTTGCTTCCCCAAAATCAACGACTCAAGCTGTGTCAACTGCCCAATCTCCGGCGGCAACTCCGTCAACCCCGCCCCCGACAAATCCAACTCCCTCCAACCCTCAGCCGCCGCCCGCTCAATCAACGCCAAAACTTCAGCCCGCGTCATCGCCATACCCCTGCTCCACTACTCCAAAAGACTTAACCTCAAATCTAACCCAATAACTCAGTGTTCTGACATGAGATAAGTAGCGGCGTGACCTAGGGTAGCAATTCAAAAAAATCGCAGTGGCTTGGACGGATAATTGAAAAATCCCGGAGATCGAGCGTATAGACACGGGTAATCTTCAACCGCTCAGCGATCGCAACATCGGATCAACTTCATTCTGAAGAATTTCCTCATCACGCTCTGCAATATCCGACTGCCCCGAACAGCCCAAACCCGCAATTGCCGCTAGGAAGCCGGAAGAAGTGGGTCGCTCTACTGCCTGACTTGTTGATTTGTATTGTAAATAGTCTAAAAAACTTGCCAACTCCACCAAAACTGTATCGGGCAGATTATCGACTGCTTGATGCAGTTGCTCTCGCTCCACTGTGATTCGTTTCATATTTCTCTAATTAATTGTTTTACAACAAGAACTGAAGATTTGAGCTAAGTTGATATTACTACTCCGCATCCGATGAAAGTTCAGCGTTAGGCTCAAACTGAACACGCTGGTAGAGTTGTTTTAGAATTATTTCAAAATCTATCGAACCCAACTGCAAGATCGCATCTTGACCAATCAACTCAGTAAAGATCCACTGACCGCGATCGCCCCTGACAAACTGCTTAACCCAATAACTGTATTGATCAATCATGATGTATTCCTGCAAACTAGAAATCGTACGATAGGCATCAAACTTATCAGTTTGATCATATTGTTGGGTTGACTTCGACAAAACCTCAACAATCAACAACTGGTTTTCAATGATGTCCTGTCGGCCTGCATGGTAGGCAGGCTCACCCGCAACCACCAGCACATCCGGATACGGATACATCCGCTTCTGCGGAATCCAGACCTTCATATCCCCAATAAACCCTTCATAAACCTGATCCCCAATTTCATCAGGAATCGCTCGGTAAAACGCCCCTGCAATCCGATTATGGTTGACGGTTCCACCTGCCATTAGGACAATTTCTCCATCACGATACTCACTCCGCGCTTGGGCTTGCTCCTCCAGCTCAAGATATTCTTCTGGACTATATCGCTTCGACTTCGTCTGTGATTCGGTCTGTAGTTGCGCTACCATAGCCGCCCCCTAATCCTCCCGCTCATATAACCGATGATATCGCAGGTGGAGTTAGCCACCAGGCGACCCCATAAAACGCTTGCCGCTATTGGGTTTTGTCCCTCAACCCACCGTTGTTACCAGTTGACTGGGGCAACTCCCCAAAAACTCAACCCCTTGGCCATGATAGCGATCGCAGCGATTGTAGAGTGCTACCAAAACACGACTATTTACCAGTACAGAAAAATCGATATAATCCTTGCAGTCAAAGACGTTGAGCATTCGTTTAAACCATCAAACAGATATCTGACGAGTCACGCTCACACCCATTACTCACCCCTCATTACACTCACCCTAAGCTCGTCGTCCAGCAATGCTAAACAACATCCGCCTCCTTATTGCCGCCTGCGATCACCAAAACATTGCATACGACATCCTCCACCCCACCCAAAATCTGGTTCGGATTCGCGCTGAGCAAGACTACTTTTTTGTGAACTACACCGTTCCCTTGCTCTCTCAGGCAGTAGCCAAAATCCTAATCGATAAAGACTATACCTATCGCTTACTGAAAGACTCAATTCGTAGCCCCGAAACCCTCGCCTTTTTCACCCCCTTTTGCGAAGAAAAATATAAAGACTATTTAGAATATGGCGCGATCGCAGACATCGTTCAAAAAATCCAAACCCACTTTACGCTCCCCGTTATTATTAAGAAAAATCGTGGCTCCTCCGGCATCAATGTATTTTTATGCCACAACCCGGCTGAAATAACGCAAGCCCTAGAAAACATCTTCGAGCACGACAGTCGCCATTATGACTACGTTGCCTTAGCACAGGAATATATCTCAATCAAACATGAATACCGTGCCATTTTTCTAAACAAAAAACTGGTGCTACTCTATGAAAAAGACAATCAAAACGCTACTTTTTCTGGTAACTTAAGCCCTCTCCATTGGGACGGAGCAAAAGCTGTTCAGATTACTGATGAGTCACTTATGCAGAGAATTCAGCATTTTGTAGAACCCGTGTTTGAGGCGCTCAACATTCCCTATGGCGGTTTTGATGTGGTGCGAGATCACAATGATCAGCTCTGGTTTATTGAAGTCAACTCCCATCCCAACTACAGCATATTTGTGCGGGACAATGGTGATGAACCCGTGATTCGGGTATTTGAGCAGGTGCTTGAGATGCTGATCAATCCCTCCTCAACGCAATGAACTATTGGCCCATCGCTGATCTCCTCGCCAGCCCCTACACGCCTCTACTCGCCTATCCCCAACGCGATCGCGCCAGCCAACACCAACGTATTGAAATATTAAAGCAACTGGGTATTGCCGGAATTTACGCCGCTGGGTCAAATCATTTTGAGCAAGTGCCAATTTTGGGGATGGGCTACCGAGGTGTAGTGTTGCTGGGTCACAGCCCAGCCTTAAACCCCGCAGGGGGCCAAGTTGCCATTAAACTGCGGCGACAAGATGCCCCACTCGACACGCTAAACCGAGAAGCCCAGATGCTCCAATGGGCTAACCAGATCGCCATTGGCCCCAAGCTCTACAAATCCCATCCAGATGTGCTCGTGATGGCCCATTGTGCGGGTCAACCCCTGGAACGATGGTTGCATCAGCCCCCACCCCCCGAGCAGGTGCAAAACGCGATCGCCCAAATCTTGCACCAAGCTTATCAACTCGATCGCTTGGGTTTGGATCATGGGGAACTGGGATGCGTTACCGAACATGTTCAAGTTGACCCAGCGAAACAGACCATTACCTTGCTCGATTTTGGCAGCGCCAGCGGCGATCGCCGAGCCGCCAATGTCACCACTGTTGCCCAAGGTCTATTCATTGGCACACAATTAGCCCCTCGCCTCGCACAGATACTCCCGATACCAGAGCGCAGCCGATTGATTGCTGCCTTACGGGCGTATAAACAAGCTTCCAACCCACGTACCTTCTGCGCATTGTTAGCGGAAATCGGCCTCAATTCCCGTATATCCATATAGACCAATAGCTGAGGGGTCAACTCCCTAACGTGCCACCCTACTCACGTGACACACCCCTAACCTCAAGACGTTCCCCTCACCCTTTAGAATTGAAAACACAATCATTGTCATGTCCCCATGAAATTGTCGGAAATTAATGCTTTGGGTCAATCCCTGCGCCGCATTGATCAAACATTGCTCAACCCAGCCAAAACCGTCGACAGTGAGCGAATTTGGTATCAAGGGGGTGAGCCCTATTTTGATGTCTTTATTGAGCGCCACCAGAACACCGTTGAGTGGTTTCAGATTACGCTGCGGGGGCGATCGCTATCTTGGCATCGTCAGCATAACCATTGGCATACGGGTCACACCAACGAGATGCAGACGGATGATATCAGTTTCTATCCTGCCAGCAAGGTGATTGAGAGCGACCAACGGCCCGATCGCCAGTTTCTCCAAACGATTGAAGCTATTCTGCAAAGCCGAGCGGGCGAAGCGATGTTTGATCAGCTTTTAGCCATCTTTGCCGCGGCCCGAACCCAAACTGTATTGGATTGATTCAAAATTAATTGCGACCATCCATTGACCATCCCAAAGTTCCTTGCTACACTCGTTAATCGTGCGAAAGAAACGCACCACAGACAGGGGTTGCTAGCTCAATGGTAGAGTACCCGGCTTTTAACCGGTTTGTTCTGGGTTCGAGTCCCAGGCAACCCATTTTCCTTGTCATAGCCACTATTCATTCCTGCTCTCCTCAAATCTGGAGCACTGGCTCTGGTTATGTAATCAATCACAACCTGTTGGAATTGAATCGTTGCAGTATTCACAGGCGAGCCACAGCTCTGTTTAAGCAGAGAAATTGGGCGGTCGGAGTGATGAGAGGCAGAGCCTCTCATCCTGCATTACCAAGCAGAGCCCGGTAACGAGCAATCAGCCTGATGAATAATCAAGCAAGTTAGAACAGTTGGCACAGGCGATCGCCCTGGAGCCAAGCTATCAACAACTGGCCCAAACTGATACTGATTTGGTTTCCTTATCCGAATCTCCCAATTTCGGGTGTTGATTAATCTCTAGACGCCGGTTTGCAACCGTCCAGCCTTGAATCTTGGAACCTCACCGGATCATTCCTATCCTGAAGTTCATCTCTTCAACTTTATAAACCTCACAAAATCTTAAGATTCTGATACACTGGCCTAAGATTCTGATAATAATCGCGTTGGTCGATAATCCGACATTCGCACCCTACGGAAATATAAAACTATAGGAGGATCATTTAAATGGCGCTCGTCCCTATGCGACTGCTGCTCGACCATGCAGCTGAGAATGACTACGGTATCCCCGCATACAACGTTAACAACATGGAGCAGATCCTGTCTATTATGCAGGCTGCTGACGAAACGAACAGTCCGGTGATTCTCCAGGCCTCTCGCGGTGCGCGGAAGTACGCCGGTGAGAACTTCCTGCGTCACTTGGTTATGGCGGCTGTTGAGACCTACCCCCACATCCCCGTCGTGATGCACCAAGACCACGGCAACAGCCCTGCAACCTGCTACTCTGCAATCCGCAACGGCTTCACCAGCGTGATGATGGATGGTTCCCTCAAAGCCGATGCCAAGACCCCCGCTGATTTTGAATACAACGCAAGCGTTACCGCTGAAGTTGTGAAAGTGGCTCACTCTGTGGGTGCCAGTGTTGAAGGTGAACTCGGTTGCTTGGGTTCTCTCGAAACTGGTGCTGGTGAAGCAGAAGATGGCCACGGTTTTGAAGGCACCCTCAGCAAAGACCAGTTGCTGACCGACCCCGATGAAGCTGTGCAATTCGTGGAGCGAACCCAAGTTGATGCATTGGCATTGGCGATCGGAACCAGCCACGGTGCATACAAGTTCACCCGTAAGCCGACGGGTGAAATCTTGGCCATCAGCCGCATCGAGGAAATCCACAGCCGTCTGCCCAACACCCACTTGGTGATGCACGGTTCTTCCTCCGTACCCAAAGAGTGGATCGATATGATCAACGAGTTTGGTGGTGCAATTCCTGAGACCTTTGGCGTTCCCGTTGAGGAAATCCAAAAGGGCATCAAGAGCGGTGTGCGTAAGGTGAACATTGACACCGACAACCGTTTGGCTATCACCGCTGCGATCCGTGAAGCTGCGGCCAAAGATCCCAAGAACTTTGACCCCCGCCACTTCCTCAAGCCTTCGATTAAGTACATGAAGCAGGTTTGTGCAGAGCGTTACATCGCCTTCGGTACTGCTGGCAACGCCGACAAGATCAAGCAGGTGAACCTGAATGATTTTGCAGCTAAGTATGCAAGTGGTGAGTTGGCTGCAACCACCAAGGCTGCTGCTGCGGTGTAATTTTAGCCATATCACTTTAAGTTGATAGACTCTTGTGCTTTGAGGGGCGTAGATGATACGCCCCTTTTTTGATGCTGAATTTATAGCTTTATGGCTTCATCTTCTTGGCTTGGTCAGGGTATGTCTCCCTCTACTTCACTACACGATCGCGCCCTCTGGCCTGTCCTGTTCTGTCTGCTCTGTGGTACAGTGCTGCGCCTGATTTGGCCTGCCGATATGGAATGGAAAGGCGATGAGATTTGGATGTGGGAACATACTCAACAAATTCTCACTGGAGCAATCCCCATGCCATCTGTGGGTATGCGCACCTCGCTGGAAGTGCCCAATTCCGTGGTGGGAACCTGGATTTTTCTGGCGTTGGCTCGGATTTCATCCACCCCTGTGCGCTTGGTGCAGTGGATTCAGGTGCTTAATGTTGTGACACTGTGGGGGTTTCTGGGGTTTATTTTGTCTCAGGTTCGATCGCCTGCCCGACAGACTTGGTTATGGGGCTTGGCGATCGCCAGCGTCAACCCAGCGGCGATGCTCTTAGCACGTAAACTCTGGCTCCCGGACTTAATTGCCCCATTTTGTTTACTGATTCTGATTGGTCATTGGTTCCGCAGCCGCTTCTGGGGTAGTGCGCTCTGGGGGGCAGCGGTGATGCTCTGCGGACAAATCCATATGGGTGGGTTTTTCGTGGCATTTGGCTTGGGGGTTTGGACGGTGTGGCAAGACTGGAGCAGGCGTGGGGAGCGCACCCATTGGCTGGGTTACGCGATCGGGACATTACTCGGTGCTCTGCCCCTCATTCCTTGGGCATTCACAGTGATTCCGAACCTAGAGACCTATCGAGAGTTTGTGGATGAACACGAATCCCTCAATCTGTTTCCCCGCTTTTATTTGCAATGGCTCACTTCGGCCTTGGGGGTGAATTTAAGTAATGCCCTGTGGAGCAAGTTTTGGACAGATTTTTTGGCTGAACCAAGACTGTGGGGGTTTCCCACCTATCTCATGGTGCCTGCTCACGGTTTCTTAGCTGGAATCGGCTTATATCCAGCCTATCGCTGGTGGCGTAATCGCCGCCCGCGATCGCTGCAATCCCTGGCCCGCTCACCAATTCCGACACCACAGATCAATTTCTACTGTGGGGCATTAGCCTGGGGTGCAGGGGGTCTATTTTCCCTGCTGCGGGTGAATGTCCACAGCCATTATTTAGCGGTGATCTTCCCGTTTCAATATCTTTGGTTGGCGCAACTGTATCGCCATCGGGAGCGGTTATTGTGGGCGATCGCCCTCACTCAACTCCTGATCAGTGCCACGTTTTTAACCTTTATCCACCGCACAGGCGGCCATCCCTTTGGTGAAACGGATTTTGGTATGACCTATTGGATGCAACAGGTAATGCCAAAAGAGTAAACGCTCTAGTGCAGGGTGGCGGAAAAGCTCATACGATTGAAAGAAGAATCAAAGTCCAACAAGAAAATGTAGTTTCTAAGTGCTGCCCCGATAATATTGGAGCTGAGTGAATATAATTACCAATGGTTTGGCTCAACGGTGATGGCTCGGCTGATTCGTCAATGGTTAATGGCAGATGAGGTGGCAGACTTATCTCAGCCCGCTTTGCCATCTGCTTGAGGGGAATGGTCGCATTGCTAGTACCGCGATGCGGAGTTCAAAGTTCAGAGTTCAGAGTGCTTGTACAACAGGCGTTCTGTGAATTTTGAATGGATGGCTTATTTCTGCCGTTCTGTACTAGTTCTAGGACAAGCAAGGAAAACAAAGCGCCTTCCACTAAAATTCTTTGTTAGAATCTCAACAGTTAAAAGATTGATCTTTGGTTCAATCTCGTCTTTGTCATATCAACCCTGAAAAACGCCAATGTCTAGAGCAACAATTCGCCTTTTTGGTTTTGGGATTGTGATGTTGAGCATCGGTTTGGGTCTGGCTCGGTGTCAGCCGCAATTGCGCCAACCTGCGGCTCGGCTTATTTTTCCCGCTCCGTCCGAGTTAAAAGCGACTCTGCTATATCCAGGCTCGAACGCTTATCGCCGTTTAAACATCCAGTTATACAAAGCCGTTCATAATGCTTCATTTATTGAAACAGCCTTGAGAACCACTCATCCGGCTGCGCTTAAAACAGTGACACCTCAGCAAATCAAAGTTTGGGCGAGATTCTATGAACGTCGTGATGAACTTGATGTATGCAGCACATCGGGTGGGGATAATTTTTTCTGGCAAAGCTGGTATCCTAACCTCTACAAAATCGATAATGGCTTTTACTTGATAGAGCAGTTTTGTGCTATCGGGAGAAATTCGAGCATACAGTATTTTCTTTCTAAGCAAATAACACAATTTTCTCCTGTTCTTTTTGAGCAGATTGATACTGAGAAAGTACAAAAAAGAGAAATCGATGCATCAGACATAACGCTTGTGTCCTCTATCTCAGGTCTACGCACCTATGATCCAGACTCACAAACTCTTCAAGCCTTCACTAAAACCAGAGGCTCAGGCAATTGTGGTGACTTCCAAAAATATCGTTTAGATTCGTCAGCTCAAAAGTTTATTCTCTTAGAATATCGACTGCAGCTAGATTGTACAGCCGTTTTTGTCGAGCCTTCTGAGTATGAAATAATTTATCAAAGAGAGTAGGCTAATGAAAAAGAATAAAGTTAAATGCTTGTCAAGATTGGGTCTACAGATAGTTGTTTTTTGTCTTGGCATCATTTTGTCTATGATTCCGGGTCTCTGGCTCCTAGAACTATTTGAGGATTATGTCGTACTCAATGAAGCTATTTTTGAAGGAGCACAATCACCAGATTTAACTTCAAAGATACAAAAGCCTCCTGAAAGGAAATCAATATTCTCAAGTCTAGATGGGTATACAATCAATCCTTTCAAAAATCGACTATGGGCAGAGATATATAAAAGTCAGCCAGAAAAGTATTTCTTTGCGTTTGCACAATACACAACTCATTCTCCTGAAGATGAGGCGGTGACAGATGAGCATGTCAGAATTTGGGCGCTACTCTCTATTCAACAAGAAGAGCTCAATGTTTGTAAATTCAGAGATTATTATAGTCCAGACTTTTTTCTAGGACACCGATATCCCAATCTTTTTGAGCTCGGTAAAGATCGATATCTAGTGGAATTGTATTGTGACATAGGTTATAATCGAACACTACAGTATTTTATTTATGAGTCTAGGGATATCAAACCGCTGCTGTTTGAGCGAGTTCAATGGCAAGCGCTTGATGAGCATAACATTATAGTTCTAGAAACTGAAGAACCATCATTTCTAGGTGGAATTCGCACTTATGACCCTAAAGAAAAAATTCTTCAAATCTATGGGAAGGGTAGCGGTGGAGCAGTAGACGGAGACTTTTCAAAGTATCAATGGAGTGAAGTAGAGCAAAGATTTATCCTTTTAGAGTATCGACATAAGTCTGGCTATGATCCGCCGTTTGATCCGCGTCAATATCCGCTGATTTATCAGCGTTGAATATATGGATTCAACCCAGAAAATCAAAACAAAAGAGAGTCAAAACGCAGGCATTTTAAAACCTTGCAAGCTAGCCTGCTGTTGCTCATCATTTAATCCCTTCCCCTGCACCAACACACCAAAATTCCCTAAACCCGCTGGATCGATAAGCTGATGCAACGCATCGCGGCGCTTAAACACCGTTTGAATATCGTATGCACCGCTGGAGAGATCATTGAGCCGATCGCCCAGCCCCAATGCCATCAAAAATAATCCCTGTTGGGTAAAGCCCAATTTTTCTAGCCCCACATTCTGACCATACTGTTCCAATGCGGTGAAATTCACATGGGCGGTGAGGTCTTGCTGACCCAAGTTCACATAAGGGTCGTTGTGGCGACGATGTTGATAATAGGCTTGGAGCGTTCCTTGGTGGCGTTGGGGATGGTAATAGCGATCGCTACTATAGCCATAATCAATTGTCAACAGATAGCCCTGGCGCAGCTTGCTGGCCACGGTTTCAAGCCACGCGATCGCAGCGAGATTCACTTCAGTGCAATAGCCCTCAGGGTAGGTGCTTAGATCCAGATTGAGGTCTGAGAAGTAGGTGGCGATCGCTTCCGTCGAGAGCATCCCAACTGTTTCCTGAAGTTGTCCGTCCTGCACTGTGACATAAATCTCCTGGAGTTGCCCCTCTCGGACAACCACCCGATGCACCGGGAACGCATCCACCAATTCATTGGCTAAACAACAGCCTTGCAATGAATCGAGCTCTAACTTATCCCAGGTGAGCCACTGCACAGGGTAGTCCTGGAGTTTAGCTTGCTGTTGGGCGAGTTTACCAGGAGCGCGTTCAATAATCAGATAACGGATCTGAGTCGAAACGTCCGGCGCATTCTGGTTTAAATAATTCAATATATCTCGGGCGAGATCACCATCGCCTGCCCCCATTTCCACAACCTCAAAGGGTTGGGGACACCCCAATATTTCCCACATCTGCACCAACTGCACCGCCAACAATTCCCCAAAGTCTGCCCCCAACGAGACCGAGGTGAAAAAGTCTCCCCGCGAGCCGATCGCGGTTTGATGCTGGCTGTAATAACCATGCTCAGGGTCATACAGAACCAAGTCCATGTAATCGGCGAAGTTTAGGGGTGCATGGGATTGGATAGAGTTGAATAGAGAAGTCAAAGTTAAAAGGATGAGGGTAGAAATAGAAAACAGAAAGGTTATAAATGCTCGAGAAATTCGGGTGTATCCGTAGCGTGACCGTCGCCCGCTCACATCTGATGATTATCCATGAAAAGAAAGGAACGCAGCATGGCTGCATTCCTTAGAGATATATTTACGATCAGTGTGTTACTAACCTTATAGTTATCAAGCGTTCATGCTTAACCTACGCATCATAATAGAGGGCAAACTCATAAGGGTGGGGACGTAGGCGCATGGGATTGATCTCAGTATCGATCTTGTAGGCGATCCAGTTCTCGATGAAGTCCTTCGAGAAGACATCACCCTGAAGCAAGAATTCATGATCGTTCTTGAGATTTTCCAGAGCCTCTTCAAGGGAACCCGGGGTGCTGGGGATCTTAGCCAGCTCCTCAGGGCTGAGGTCATAGATGTCCACATCCAAAGACTCACCTGGATCAATTTGGTTCTTGATCCCGTCAATCCCGGCCAAAAGCATCGCAGCAAACGCCAAATAGGGGTTTGCCATCGCATCAGGACAACGGAATTCCAGGCGCTTCGCTTTGGGGTTCGGGCCAGAGAGGGGAATTCGGATGGAGGCAGAGCGATTCCCTTGAGAGTAAGCCAAGTTTACAGGGGCTTCAAAGCCAGGAACCAAGCGTTTGTAAGAGTTGATCGAGGGGTTGGTGAAGGCTAGCAAAGAGGGTGCATGCTTCAGGATACCGCCAATGTAATTCAGTGCGAGCTGGCTGAGGTTAGCATAGCCATCACCCCAGAACAAGGGTTCTCCACCTTTCCAAATCGACTGGTGGGTGTGCATCCCAGAACCGTTATCGTTGAACAAGGGCTTGGGCATGAAAGTAGCACTCATGCCATGCTTCTTCGCCACATTCTTGACAACGTACTTATAGGTCATTAAGTCATCTGCGGCCTGAATCATGGTGTTGAATCGAACACCCAACTCATTTTGACCCCCGGTCGCCACTTCGTGGTGATGCTTCTCGATGGGCACACCACAAGCTTTCATGGTGAGGAGCATCTCTGTACGGATGTCCTGAAGGGTGTCGCTAGGGGAGACAGGGAAATAGCCTTCTTTGTAGCGGGGCTTGTAGCCGAGGTTGCCGCCTGCTTCTTCACGACCGGTGTTCCAATGACCCTCAACGCTATCAACGTGATAATAGCCTTCGTGCTCATTTTGGTCGTAGCGAACATCATTAAAGAGGAAGAATTCTGCCTCAGGACCAAAGAAAGCGGTATCACCGATACCCGTTGTGCTGAGGTAGTCCAACGCTTTCTGAGCAATGCTACGGGGATCGCGAGAGTACCATTCACCGCTGCGAGGCTCCTTAATGGAGCAGATCATGCTTAAGGTTTTTTCCTTATAGAACGGATCAATCCAAGCTGTTTTGGGGTCGGGCACCATCATCATGTCCGACTCGTTGATCGCCTTCCAGCCACGAATACTAGAGCCATCAAAGGCGACACCATCAACAAAGGAATCCGCGTCAATTTGATTTTGGTAAAAAGAGCAATGCTGCCACATACCGGGCAGGTCAATAAATTTGAGATCGATGATTTGGATATCTTCGTTTTGAATCCAATTCAGTACGTCTTGAGCTGTCTCAGCCATTCAGGACTCCTTTATGCTTAAACGTTTTGTGGTGTGCGTTCACACTAATCGGTCAATGGTAAGGAGGGAGGAATGGGCTTTTTGTAGCTCAGGATACAAAAAATAGGCTGAATCCCCAAGAAAAGATGAAGATCTGGCAAGCCAACCATAATGTTGCACAGATGTGCAAGCAAGCTGATGAAGTTTGTAAAGGAATGTGTCGATTGTGAGTAAAACGTATCATTCCCGTCACCCAGTCGCAGGCGATCGCCCCCTCCTATGGGATGATATGGGATATTTGTTTGGCAATGGCGTGTCTTGCGATGGTGAGCTTGCCCGTCAGCGAAGACCAAAACGTTTTTATTACTTTATATTGATGGATTGGGAGCAAAAGATTAAATGAGAGATGCCGTTACCAGCTTGATCCAAAACTACGATCTGGCTGGCCGCTATTTTGATCGCAATGCGATGGATAGCCTCAAAGCCTATTTTGCATCGGGACAGGCCCGGATTGCGATCGCGGGTATGATTACGTCCAATGCGGCTGAGATTGTCAAAACTGCCAGTGCACGCCTGTTTGAGCAAGTGCCCGAGCTGCTTGCCCCTGGCGGCAATGCGTATACCACCCGTCGCTATTCCGCTTGTCTACGTGATTTAGACTACTATCTGCGTTATGCCAGCTATGCTTTAGTGGCAGCAGATAACGATGTGCTCAGCGAGCGGGTTTTGGAAGGCTTGCGTGAGACCTATAATTCCTTGGAAGTGCCCATTGGCCCGACGGTGCAAGGCATCGCGATTATGAAAGATGTCGTCAAGGAGATGGCTGATGCTGCGGGGGTTGCAGACACTGGCCTGGTGGATGCCCCCTTTGACTATATCTGCCGTGATTTTGGCGAAAAGGATATCTAGGGTTGGGTGTAATCCTCGGGTCTAATTATTTAAGATTCAATAGGGCGATCGCATCTCTACGAGCTGGAGACGCGATCGCTTTTTATCGCAAAACATTTTAATAACAACTGCTTATGCTTGTTCCTGACCATGATGAAGGAAGGCTGGGTTCTGCAAACCTACTCACTCAAGTGCACCAGCGTACCCAAGCAGCTCTAGCCTGCGGTGCGCTCCAACCCATTGAAACCCACTACACTTTTATTGAGCAGAGGGGCATTCGATTTTTGTTGCGAATCTTGGCAAATGTGGAGCGCAAGGTCAAAGTGACCCACGCACGACGCCAGAAAGATCCCAACTTTAATCCGTTTTTGCCCTACGACCCGGAACTTTGGGTTGGTGATTTCTCTGCAACCCATGTGTGCTTGCTCAATAAATTCAACGTGGTAGCGGATCATATTCTCATCGTGACGCAAGCATTTGAACCCCAGACCCATTGGCTGACCATCGCGGACTTTGACGCCTTAGCATTCGGACTTAATCAAATCGATGGTTTAGGGTTTTATAACGGTGGAACAGCAGCAGGCGCAAGTCAGCCCCATAAACACCTGCAATTGGTACCCTTTCCGATGCTGCCCAATGGAGAACCATTACCGATTGAAAAGGCGATCGCTACTCTGTCAAACACTGCCCCAGTTTTAAACCCCCTCTCATTATTCCCATTCCATCATGCTCTGGTGAGGTTGCCTGAGCAACTCGATGCCCAGGTCTTGCATAATGCCTATCAGCAGGCCTTGGTAGCAGTGCAGTTGAGCACGCCTGCAACAGTATTAGCAGGAACACAAACTGGGGCTTACAACTTGCTTGTCACTCGACAGTGGCTGTTGCTGGTTCCTCGACAGCAGGATGAATGGGAGGACATTTCTGTGAATTCTTTGGGGTTTGCTGGAACCTTGTTTGTAAAAAATGTCCAACAACAGGCTCGTTTAGTGGAGATTGGACCATTGGAGTTGCTCAAAGCTGTGGCGATCGCACGATAGCATCCAATTCAAATAACATCAACATCATTAACAAAGTCAGAACACAATCACTGAAGTGCGATCTTTAGCTTAAATTCTCTACTACGGCTGTCGAGACAGTATGGATTGGCCCGAAGCAAAAAATATTCATGTTTTTCTCTGGGCAAATTGAAATAAACGATGTGAAATCATGATTTAGGGTGTGTCATCAATTAATACTAGAAGCCTGACGGGACAAAGGATAGAACGACCGACCCAAAAATAGAAAAAGGGGCCGTAGGTCAGTCACAGCAAGCACTTGAAATCTAACTGACGACAGTCCCTAGAAAATTGGGTAGAGACTTAGGTTAACTTAGAAACTGATACCCCACCCCCTTCATATTCAACTGGCAGGCAATTCCCGATTTGGGTTAGAGCAAGCATCAACATCTTATTCTCAACACCTTATGACAGTGAAGTTTTGGCTTTATCCCCTGCTTATGCTGGTGGCATTGCTACTCTCTCTTTGGCTGCCGTTCTCAGCCAGCTTACCTGTCCAAGCTACAACCCCTTCCCCCGCTCTAGAATTAACTAAAGCTGAAATCACTTGGCTACAAGTCCATCCCGTTATTAAAGTCTCCAATGAGATGGACTGGCCGCCGTTTGATTATGTCAAAAATGGTCAGCCTGCGGGCTATAGCATTGATTTAATGAATCGTATAGCCCAACTGTTGGGTGTGGAATTTGAATATGTGAATGGGCTTACATGGGATGAATTATTGACTGCCTTTAAAAACAAAGAAATTGATCTGCTTCATTGTGTTTATTACACGGAAGAACGAACGGAATATGCATTATTTACCCGTCCCTATTTTGTCAATAGTTTGGCTGTGTTTGCACGAGCCGATGCCGAGTATGAGTCTTTCACAGATCTGGTGGATAAAACAGGTGTTATACCCACTGGATTTTCGATAATTGGGATTTTAGAAGAGGTGATTCCAAATTACCAAGGAATTGAGACCAACAACATGGTGGAAGCACTCCAGGCGATCGCTTCGGGTAAAGCTGACTACACCGTTGAAAGTTTTGCTGCTACTCAATATATGATTCGAGAAAATGCGATCCCCAATGTTCAGCTTGCATTTTTCCCCGAATTTCCAGACTATAATCCCGATGAGTTTGCCCTGCGGGTGGCAACCGCTGCGGATGAACCCCTTTTTCACTCTATTATCCAAAAAGCCCTAGACTCAATTCCAGATGAAGATATTAGTCAACTAAAAAATAAATGGTTTGGTAGCGACACAGCCGGATTAAGCGATCGCCAAGATCAGCTCTCTTTGTCTGTGGAGGAGCAAGCGTATCTGAGCCAAAAAGGCAAAATCACAATGTGCTTATCGCCAGATTGGCGACCGATTGAATGGGTTGATGATCAGGGTGAAGCACAAGGGATTGTGGCTGAGCTGATGCAGTTGATCAGTCAACGTCTTAATCATCCGATTGAACGAATTCCAACACCAACTCGACAACAAACAATCCGGGCAGCTCAAGAAAAACGCTGTGACTTTATCTCTGCCATTAACCCATCCCAGGAACAGGACGCTTATTTTGAATTTACACCACCCTATCAAGACTTAGAAGTGGTTGTTGCCACCCGTCGTCAGCAAATTTATATTCAAAATCTAACTGCTCTGAATGGTGAAAAAGTGGGGATAGTCGGCGGCAGTATTTATCAGCAAATCCTAAAAAATAACTATCCAGGAATTGAGCTTGTTGCGGTTGCAGATATGAAGGCAGGACTCAAAAAATTGCAGGATGGTGCGATCGCAGGATTTGTGGATAATCTAATTTCGCTGGCCTACTTTATCCAAGAGCAGAGTTTGGTGGATGTCAAAATTTCAGGACGTTTGCCTGAGTTGATTCAGCTCCATATGGGTGTACGCAAGGATGATCAACAGCTTTATCGCATCTTGAGTAAGGCTTTAGAGTCAATTTCTCCCCAACAGCGCCAAGACATTGCCAACCAATGGATTGCAGTGAAATATGAACGGGGTCGAGACTATCAATTTTTATGGCGCTGGCTGGGGGGCGCATTGGTGATTGTGGCGGGTATCTTTTATTGGAACCGTCAACTGGCAGCCGCCAATCGCCAGATCCGTCAGCTTAATGAACGACTAGAAGTTGAGAATGTGCGCATGGGTGCGGAGCTGGATGTGGCCCAACGGGTTCAGCAGATGATTTTACCCAAACAACAGGAGTTAGCTGCGATCGCTTCGCTGGATCTCGCGGTTTACATGACGCCTGCTGCTGAAGTGGGCGGTGATTACTACGATGTACTACTCGAAGCCGGAGTCGTCACCATTGGGATTGGTGATGTCACGGGTCATGGCCTCGAAAGCGGCTTGGTAATGCTGATGGCACAAACCACCATCCGCACCCTCACTAAACTTCGGGAAACTGACCCAGTACGCTTCCTGAGTACTGTGAATGCCACACTTTATGACAATGTGCAGCGTATGGGGGTCGATCGCAACTTGAGTCTGTCAATTTTGAATTACACCCAGAATCGACTGACAATCACAGGTCAACATGAGCATGTTTTACTGGTGCGGGCGAATGGTGAACTCAAGCAACTCGACACCTTGGATCTCGGTATGACGATCGCGCTGGTGGAAGATATTGCTGAGTTTGTGGCCCAGGCAACAGTGGAATTGCAGCCGGGTGATGGCGTGGTGCTCTATACCGATGGGATTTCCGAAGCACGCAATACTGCGGGGGACTTTTATGGCATAGAACGCCTCTGTCTGGTGATTCAGCGCCATTGGCATTACTCTGCACAGTCGATTAAAACCGCTGCGATCGCCAATGTGCAAGCTTTTGTGGGTAAGCAAGCAATTATGGATGATATGACGTTGCTGGTTTTAAAGCAGCGTTAACCCTTACCAATCATCTAATTCCTCATCCCCCAACCCTGGACGGGGCACAGGCTTAAGATGGGGTTGATGCCAGAGGGTCAGCCCTGCCAACTTCTGTGTGGGTGGTGCTGTTCCCACCAGCGAAATGACCCAAGCCAAGAGCACTGCTACGGGGGCGGTAATCGCTGAACGCCAGATTCCTGGGACGGTCAATACTTCGGTTTGGGTGGTGATAATTAGCAAAATAACCGCCGCGATCGTGCCATAAAACGCCCCCGTTGCATTAATGCGGGGTATGACCGTGCCCATCACAAAAATCCCCAGCAATGGCCCCAGGAACATCGTGGTGTACGTCACCAAAAAAGGCAGCAGCGATTCGCCTGTGGACGCAACATAAAAAGCTGAGCCAATGCCCAGGATGCCCCAAAATACGATCAATCCTTGGGCAATCTTTACCGATTGCCCCTCCTGAGCATCGGGTTTGAAATAACGCTGATAAAAATCCACCGTCATACAGGTGGAGAGGGAATGAAGAGCGGAGTCGATTGAGGACATCGCCGCCGAGAAAATTGCAGCAACTAAAAAACCTGCCGCTCCTGCGGGCACTTGATTGACGATGAAGTGGGACAAAATGCCGTCAGCTTCAATCTCTGCGGGGAGTCCACCCTGAAGCGCATAAAAGCCGAAGAGCAGAACGCCTAAAAACAATGTGGCGGCGACGCCCACAAAACCGGAGAACCAGCCGAGGAAAATGGCTTTGCGTCCCGAGGGGACGTCTGCACAGGAGACATAGCGTTGCACCGATTGCTGATTCGTGCCAGCTACAGCAAAGGCGAGGATACCGTAGGCGATCAGGGCAGTGGGGAGCGATCGCACATTATCGGGCTGCCACGCGAAATTCACGACTGCTAGTTTGCCCCCTTCACCCGCAGCCTGCCAAAGCGCTCCCAAGCCCCCTGGCACAGCGGACACCGCCGCCCAAATCCCCGCAGCCAAACCCACAAAGATCATGGCGAATTGCAGCACATCTGTCCAAACTACGGCAGTGATCCCGCCCGTGGCGGTATAGACGATAGAGACGATGCCCACCAGCAAAATGGCTGCGGCTAGGGACATCCCGGTCACGGTTGCGACTACCAGCGAGGCGGCATAGAGCAGACCTCCCAAACGGGCGATCACAAATAACAGAAAGCACAGGGAACCGAGCGATCGCGTCTTGGCATCAAAGCGCTTTTCGAGATATTCGTAGGCAGTGGTGAGGTTAAGGCGAATAAAAAAGGGTAAAAAGAGCGCGATCACCAGACCATAGCCAATCAGGTCGCCCAACTGGAGTTGCAGATAGAGGAAGCCGTGGGTATAGCCTTCGCCGGGACCTCCGAGCAAGGAAGCTGCCGAAAAGGAGGTGGCGATAATGGAGAAGCCGATCGCCCACCAGGGCAGTTGACGCGCACCGCGAAAATATTCATCAGTGTTGGTCTGTTTGCGGCTGGCGACAATCCCGATACCCAGCATAATCAGACCATAGAGAGCCACAATGCCCCAGTCCAGACTACTCATTTCCCCTCCTATGTTGTGAATGCTTCCTATGCATACCATCAAAGCTGACGCGCGGCAATTTGAAGGATGTGTATTCCTTACCTGCCCTCTGGGCAAGGCCGCACAGAGTGCGAGACGGGTTGGATTTAGACTACGGAGCAGAGCAAGGGGGTTGTTCCAGGTCTTCGTCCCTCTTCCTTTTTTTAAGTCTCTAGCTCACTATCAATTAACGTATACGTTCGACTCAGCACTACGGTCGTCGGCCAATAACCAGAAGTCATTTCCAACGGGGGTTGATGGTGCTGTTTCAAAACAGCTTGAATCGCTTGATAAGCCTGGGGCAACTGGTCAAAGGGAATGTTCGGAAAGGCATGGTGAATGGCATGGTAGGGCAGCCCACCCATCAGCCAATTGACCCAAGCTGTTCCGTTAACATTGCGTGTGGCATAAAGCTGCGTCAGCAGTCCAGAATCCTGCGATCGCCAGCAACCATAATGCTCCAGATGCGCCCGAGTTTGCATCATCACCCCCACAACCCATTCCACAATCAACCAAAATAGGGCATAGCGCAGCCATGCTCCATGCAGATAGACAAGATAAAACAGTCCACTATGGAGCACCAGCATTCCCCACACGTCCAAGGTCATTTGTGACAAGACTTGGGGGCGATCGCTGCGACAGCGCCACCCTGTCCGAAAAGCATTCCAGATTAAGCCAAACGAACCGGCCACCAAAATATTCCACACCCACTGATGACGCACGTACCAGCGACCGATCGATGTTGCTGCTGCATATTCCGCCGTTGTCCATTGCGTTCGTTCTGGATCGTGCAGATCCGTGCCATTCCAGCGATGATGCAGCCAATGCAATTCACTGTAGACACCCACCGGCCACCAGATTGGCCAGGAAATAAGCCGAGCCAGCCACAAGTCAACGCTTCGCCATCCGGTTAGGGTTTGATGCACCGCATCGTGGGTACACACCAGCCAAAAGCCATAGGCGATCGCGCCCACGGCTGTCCAGACCAGGAAGGTGCCAATGGCTGCACAATGCCAAGCGATCGCGGTACTGCCCAAACAGACCCAACCCAAAACCAAAAAGCGACTAAGACTAATCCAACGATTGAGTTGAACAAAAGGGGCAGCAGCCTGACGAAGTTCCGGCAGGAGTGATGGAGCGAGAACTGGCTTGGACGTAGAACAGGATGTCATGGATTTCACGATTCAATCCTCTTGGTCAGGAACGGCTGTATCTGGCAAATTGCGCAGTCCCCAAACCACCATACTCTTAAGGACGGGGCGCAGGCTTTTGCCCAACTCTGTGAGCTGATAATTCATTCGGCGGGAATGGTTACTGTAGGGCTGCTTTTGAACTAATCCCTGGGCTTCCAGTTGCTTGAGACGACTAGCAAGGATGTTGGTCGAAATCCCCTCCGCTGAGTCCAGAAATTCATCAAACCGCTGCTTTTTAAAAAACATCATGTCGCGGATGACCAGGAGCGTCCAGCGATCGCCTACAAGGTCTAGCGTATTAGCGATGGGACAAGGAGAACGGCGAGCAGGCGTCATGAGGCTGAACTCAAAAATTCTTACTTGCAGTTTACAAGTGAACTGCCGCTCGTTTAGTATTAACTTGCAAGTTAAAAGTCAAAGGACATGACTCAACCTCAATCCCAACATGGCAAAAACTTCAGCGCGATCGCAGTCGGTGCCTTTGCTAACCTCACGCAATACCAGTTCACAATTCCCGACAACGGCTTCACCGTGGCAGGTAAATATTTCCTGAAAGACCCGCTCCAACTCACGGGCGCAGAAATTTCCCTCAACCATCTGCCACCCCAGCACGGCATCCCTTTTCTGCACAAACATCACCAGAACGAGGAAGTTTATCTCTTTGTGCGCGGCGTGGGTGAGTTTCAAGTCGATGGCGAAACGTTTCCGATTCAAGAAGGGGCAATGGTACGGGTAGCGCCAGATGGATCTCGCGGAATTCGTAACACGTCTGAGACGGAGCCATTGTGTTGGATTGTGGTGCAAGCCCGCGTGGATAGCCAGCCCGACAGTACGATCGCGGATGGTTTTGCGGTGGCGCGATCGGTTCGGTGGCCAGAGCGTGATGGGGATTTTTAGCGTGAGCTGCTCAGATGCAAGCAATCTGTGTTACATTAGGAGACCGTTGACCTAAGCGCGGATGTGGTGGAATTGGTAGACACGCACGCTTGAGGGGCGTGTGGCTAGCCCGTGCGAGTTCGAGTCTCGCCATCCGCATATCTCCCATGAGCCAAACCTACTCGGCAACCGGGATTATCCTCAAATCCAAACCCCATGGGGAGTCAGACAAACTGGTAACAGTCCTGACTCCCCATTTTGGTGTGATTCGAGCGATCGCCCCCGGAGCCCGCAAGCCCAAGTCCCGGCTGCGGGGACGCACCGAGATTTTTGTGATCAATCAACTGCTGCTGGTCAAAGGGCGATCGCTCGATAAACTGATTCAAGCCGAGACAATTGAGTCCTATCCCGGCCTGAGTCGGCAATTGGCAAAGTTGGCGATCGCCCAATATTGGGCTGAAGTGGTCTTGACTCTGGAATTGAGCGACCAACCCCATGAGCAACTCTATGCTGTACTTTGCCAGCGCCTAGAGCAACTCCACACCCTACCTGCTCAGACCCCCCTGGCTGTGTTTATCGGGCACTTAAGCCGAGGACTGTGGCAATTTTTGACCTGGGGGGGAATTGCTCCCTCGCTACTACACTGTGGTCTTTCGGGTCAACCGATTCAGCCCTCTGAGGCTGACCCCGATTGGCGGGTGGGTATGAGCTTTGAATTGGGCAGTCTGATCGTTTTGCCACCTAGTCAGGCGGTGGTGCTCCATGCGCACCTACGCAGTGCTGAAGTGCTAGCACTGCAAGCCCTGCAATTTGGTCAACTCCCCAGCCCAGAGATGCTCCCCTTGGTCGCTTGGCGAGGTGTAGAGCGCGTGTTGCGCCATTATTGCCAATATCATCTGGGCAAAGGTATTCGGTCAGCGGCATTACTTGATACCTTGTTTATGGAAGATTTTTAGGCACGTAATCTTAGTAGGCATTAGAAGTATGCCCCGGTAAATATGCCCCGATGGGACACTGACGACTGGCTAACACCTGCTGAACCGATGGAGCAATCGCTATCGGACATAGCTGACGCCCTTGATTCTGCTCCACCAGAGACGAACCAAGGGTTTGGTCCTGTGTTGCATAATCCCCGTTTTTTGGTGCTTTGGGGGGGGCAAATTTTTTCGCAACTGGCGGACAAAGTCTATCTAGTGATGATGATTGCCTTGATCAGCCAGGTTTTTCAGGTCAGTGACGAGGCAATCGGCCGGTGGGTCTCTGCTGTGATGATTGCCTTTACCATTCCAGCGGTGCTGTTTGGTTCCTTAGCTGGAGTCTATGTCGATCGCTGGCTTAAAAAAGATGTGTTGGTCGGGACGAATCTGGTGCGAGGCGCATTTGTGCTGCTCATTCCGTTGCTATTGGCGGTGAACCAGGCGGCGGGCAGCCTCTTTGGTGTTCCCGGTGGATTTATTGCCCTGTTGCTGGTGACGTTTGGCGTCTCGACGTTAACCCAGTTTTTTGCCCCGGCTGAACAGGCTGTTATTCCGCTAATTGTGCCGCGTCAGCATTTGTTGCCAGCCAATTCCCTTTACACCACCACAATGATGGCTTTGCTGATTGTGGGATTTGCGTTAGGAGAGCCGCTCCTGTCCTGGTGCGATCGCGCTTTGTTCAGCCTCAACCCGAACTGGACGTTTGGCTCAGAATTGCTGGTGGGGGGAGCTTATGGGCTGGCTGGTTTATTGCTTCTGCTGTTGCGCACGGGAGAGCGATCGCAGCCCACCACCGAACAGCAGCCCCACGTTTGGCAAGATATCTGGGATGGGGTTCGCTATCTTCAGAAACAACCCCGAGTCCGCAATGCCCTGATTCAACTGGTTATTCTCTTTTGTGTGTTTGCTGCGTTAGCGGTTCTTGCGGTGCCCCTCGCAGCAGAACTCCCCCAACTAAAACCAGAACAGTTTGGGGTACTGCTTGCTGCTGGCGGCATTGGTATGGGTCTCGGGGCAGTGCTGGTGGGGAGCTGGGGGCAAAATCTGCCCACTTTGGTGCTAACCCGAGGTGGACTCATAGGAGTTGCGGCCAGCTTAGGCGGCTTGGCGTTGGTTACCCAGCAACTCTGGGGCGCGATCGCCTTGATCAGTTTGTTGGGTTTCTTTGCAGCTGGGGTGGGCATTCCGATGCAAACCACCATTCAAGCCGAAACCCCAGAATCAATGCGTGGCAAGGTTTTTGGCCTGCAAAATAACGCTGTCAATATTGCCCTTTCTCTGCCCTTAGCCCTCGCGGGCATCGCCCAATCGGTATGGGGACTCTCCACTGTTCTGGTGATTTTGTCGGGCACTGTGCTGGTGGGGGGCTTGGGGAGTTCACTGATTTCGGAAGTTGGCGTGGTAACATCATCAAATATTAAGAAGCGCTAAGGAAATTTAAGATCTAAGGTTGAATGCACGTCGCTTGGCTAGGTAAGAAAACTCCATTCTGTGGCAATGTTACCTATGGTCGTGAGGTGACCAATGCCCTCCTCGATCGCGGTCATTTAGTGAGCTTTTTGCATTTTGAGGCTGCCCACCAACGGAGGGCTGAGCAGCGACCACAGGCAGAAATTGTTCTGCCTTGTTTATATAAATCTCAAATCTATACGCTGCCTAGCTTTGAATCTCGCAAAGTACTAACGCGATCGCTCCAGGAATTAACCCCTGATGTGGTTCATGCGTCTCTAACGCTCTCGCCGCTCGATTTCCAACTCCCTGAGATTTGTCAAGCGCTGAACTTACCCCTAATTGCAACATTTCATCCTGCTTTTGATCGCAAAGTTCGCACACTCAAGTCTAGTACTCAATATTTTGCCTATCAGCTCTACGCGCCCTTTTTAGCTCGATACGATCGCGTGATTATTTTTTCCCAAGCCCAACGCGAGCTATTGATACGCCTTGGGGTTCCACCCGAAAAAGTTGTGGTTATTCCCAATGGGGTGGATGTGGAGAAATATACACCGGGCCCAGCGACTTGGAAGGCTCGCCTGGAAACCTCACGACTGTTTGTTTACATGGGGCGAATTTCGGCAGAAAAAAATGTCGAAGCTCTGCTCAAGGCCTGGCGGGCTGCTCGTATGGGCGATCGAGCCAAGTTGTTTATCGTCGGTGATGGCCCTCTGCGTTCGTTGCTAGAGCAGAATTACGGTATCACTGATAACGTGCTCTGGCATGGCTTTGAAGGCAATGAAACCCGACGAATCGAGATCCTGCGCTCAGCAGATGTTTTCGTCCTCCCCTCGTTAGTCGAAGGTTTATCCCTTGCCTTGCTCGAAGCGATGGCCTGTGGTGTCGCTTGTCTGGCAACTGATGCTGGCGCTGATGGGGAAGTCCTGGCCGATGGGGCGGGCATTGTGATGGATACCCAGCAGGTGAGCAATCAGCTTAAGACCCTGCTGCCCCTTTGTTGCGAACATCCTGAGTTAACCCAGCTTTTGGGTCTTAAAGCCCGTCAACGTGTCCTTGCAGAGTATACCCTCAGCCACAACATTGCCCAAATTGAATCTCAATACCACCAGCTACTCCGCATGCCAACGGTGGGCTACAGTTACCGTTCTTGGGCGTCTTCATAAAGGCGAGTTTCACGCCCCTCTCAGTACAGTCTAGTGCAGGGTGGCGGGAATATTAGGCCTATTGCCAAACACTTAGCAGTATTGCTCCAGTGGTTAAATGATTTTGAATAGCCAGGTTACTTCCGTCGTCGAGTACTAGGGTGTGTTGCTAGTTAACACCAGAAACCTAGCGAGACAAATGTATAGAGCGTCCAAGCCCCAAAATAAGAAAAGGTCTGTAAGTCAGTCGCAGCAAGAGTTTGAAATCTAATTGACGACAGCTCTTAGATCAATACACGCTTGGCGGAAAGACTATGTTATTGTTTAGGATGAAGTCGGTTTTCGGTAGAGTACGCTTATCTGAATCTTCACGATGAATCTTTGCAATCAACGATGGTTCGAACTCAACCATCTTTGTGGGCGCTTACGCTTGCCTAAGGCCGCAATTGGTTGAATAAGATTTAAGCTTAAGTCCAGTTTCGGTTATAGGTATATCTCCGCTTAACTCGCTACTTTATATTGTTAGATTTGATTGACCCAGGAGATATATTCTCAATGTCCATTTATGTTGGTAACCTTTCTTACGATGTTACCCGCGACGATCTTCAAGAAGTGTTCGGTGAATATGGCCCTGTACGGCGCGTGAGCCTCCCCACCGATCGCGTCACTGGCCGCCCCCGTGGTTTTGCCTTTGTGGAATTTAAGGAAGAAACTGATGAGGATAAAGCAATTGAAGAACTTGATGGGGCAGAATGGATGGGGCGCAACATCAAGGTAAACAAAGCGCGTCCGCGCGATCAGAATGGTGGTGGAGGAAATCGTCCCCAGCGCCATTAGAACCAAATATCATCATTAGCTGTTCACTTGGACAAAGCATAATTTTTTAGTCGGCAGAGGGAAGCTTTCCCTCTGCCATTAATGCGTGAATCGATTTAGTTGCATATCCGCTTGAGGATCTGCGGGTTATAGCTGCTTCCTTTTTTGAGGGTGAGTGAAGTCTTGGTTCAAAACCAAGGCGATCGCTGAAAACTTCGGTTAAGATTGGATTATGAAAACAAGGTAAAGAAAACAGGAGGGCATCATGCTTGTGATCGTAACCGACAACCAGTTACTCTCCCCCCAAAAAGTCTGCAGTGGTTGCTTAATGGCAAACCGCGAAGGCTTGCCCCGTTGGCAGCACGGCAAACTTGGCTGTGGTGTACAGAATAATTCAGCAACTGAAGCTTGTGGGCGCTCACATCTCCCCATACCGATCCAGCGCTGTCAAATGGGGTTTCAAGTTGCTGACATCAATTAGAGTGTGTCATTTAGGGCGTGTCGTCAGTTACAGCCAGAAGTCTGATGGGACAAGGGATAGAGCGCCCGACCCAAACAACAGAAAAAGGGGCTGTAAGTCAGTCATAGCAAGAGTTTAAAGCCTAACTGACGACAGCCCCTAGCTAATTTTCAACTTTAAAAGTCATCTAATACTGCTGGATCAATCTCGGTTTCCTTGAGCATCTCTTGCACAGAACTCACAACAGAAGAGGGTGGTGGCATGGGTTGGGTGAGGGATTGGGGGATTGTTGCTGGCGAGATGGTGCTCGCCATTGGGTCAGCTGGTGGTAAGGTTGCAGCCACAGTCGGTTGGGGGGCGGCTGCTAGCTGAGGTGTACCTGGATTGGTTGCCAAAAAACGTTTGCGGATTTGGTAGATCCGAAACTCTAAATCTTCGACAGCACTCTGAGCTAAAGCTTGCAGTTGAGTGTCAGTCAACTCGTCCTCATGCACCCAGGGTAGGTAATAGGCCATTAAGGCGCGAAATACGGCTTCGCGGCGGTTGATCAGGGGATCATCTCGGAGATAATTCAACAGTCGGGCTTCTTCTGTTTCTGCACCCGCTCGCAAACTAAAGTGAACATTGTTTTTCTTTGCGTCTTTCTTCGCCACGAGTTCTCTTTGCCTCACCATGCCAAGACTGAATTATAACGTACGTACTCCATGATTGATATTCAATAGGCTAAGTGATGGGATGAAAGCATCGTTGATGCAATATCCAAATAATCTCGGGATCCCTTTAGCTTTAGGACTTACGCATTGACAGAAATCCTGCAATATAAATTCTACAAATCTAGTATCCTGGAACACAATTTATGACTGATCTACTCATGAATCTCGGTATCGCAACATTGTTGGGGTCAGTTTTAGATCGATGCTGAAACCCTATTGAATTCGTGAATGCTTATGTTGGCTATTTTGTACAGTGCGTAACTCCTAAGCTTGTGTTGTATCGAGGAAACGATCGCCCTTTAATATCAGCGCTTCCCTCGAACCATCGCTCGCCTCAACGTCACATTCAATTGCCCCCCAATCAGCAAAATCAAACAACTCAAATAAATCCACAACATTAAAACCATAAATGCACCCACCAAGCCATAAACCCGGTTATAAACACTGAAATGATCCACATAAATACGAAACAAACTGGTCGCCCCCAGCCAAGCGATCGCCCCCAAGAGTGACCCTGGCAAAACGGGGGAACCCCGCTGTCGCCGACTTGGCCCTAAGCGATACATTAAGGTAAAGGCAGAAATTACCCAACTAAACACAAAAGGTAGACTTAAAGTACGCCAGATGCGGAGTAACCAATAGGCGCTTTGTTCAGAATGGGCTACGGGTAAACTTTCCAACAGTTCGATCGCCCAATTAATCAATTGATTGCCCAAAAATACAAAAAAAGCAGCCCCGGCTAGCAGCACGATACTCGCCACAGTTAGCACAATAGCAATACCTCGTGAACGCCAAAACGGACGGCGCGATCGGCGCGGGATGCGATGGATTTGATCCAACGCATTCATAGTTGTGCAGACGGCTGAAGAGGCGATCCAAATCGCCGCAATAAAACTAATCGAAAATAAACTGCGATTTTTTTCTCCGGTTACCTCTGTCACAAAATTGCGCAGTAATTCCCACATCAAATCCGGCACTGCAATTTTGAGACTGGCGATCAAAAAATGCAGAATCCCTTGTAGGGATTGGTCTTGGAGCACAATGGGACTAATTAATGCTTGCAGGAGGTTCTGCAACGACTCTTCAAACAGACCGATCGCGGTCAGGAGGGCCAAAATCGCCGGAAAGAGGGCAAGCAGTACACCATAGGCCATCTCAGCCGCTAACCCATTGAGCCGCTGTCGCCAAACTTGTACCACCGTTTGCTGTATCACCGACCAAGTGAGATATCGAAAGGGAAGAATAGAACGGGGCAGTTTCACACGGGTTTCGTCTGGCATAATTGCATATAGCTTATCCCCCAATGAGATGGTTCATGAGTGAAGAGGTGGTTCAGTGGCTCGCGGAAATTCGCAGCCTCAAAGCCCAATTAGCCGAAGCCCAGCGTGATCGGGATGCCGCCCAAGCCAGCGCAGATCACTGGCGGAGCATGTATAACACCGAAGCCCGTCAACGCCGAGACGAAACTCAGGCGGCTCAAGCCGCCCAAGCCGCAATTGAACAGAAACTCGCCCAACTCCAGGAACCACCACCTCCCTCTGACAAGCCAAAACTGGCGACCTTTGCAGCGGAGTTGGCCCCCCTCAAAACCGAATCGCAACTGCGCAATAAACTCATTGAATTACTTTATGAGCGCGATCGCTACTGCAACGCCTTAAAAAAGGAGCAGGAAAATCACCGCCAAACCCGCCAAAACCTCACCGCCGTGATTGGGGATACGATGGATCAACTGATGCGTCTGCGAGGAACCTCCACTCAGATGAATGCTGCGGATTCCACTGAAACGCAACCTCAGCTAGCCGACGGTAAACCCGCAGTCGAAGTGCTGCCCCCGCCTCCCCCCGCATCATCATGAAGATCGCCGAATTATGGGTGTATCCGATTAAAGGCTGCCGGGGGATCGCGCTGCCCCAAGCGATAGTGATGCGGACTGGGCTTCAATACGATCGCCAATGGATGATTGTGGATGAATCTGGTCAATTCATCACCCAACGACAATTTCCACAGCTCACCCAGATTGTTGTGACCTGGGATGACCAGACGCTGAAACTAACCCATGCAGTTGATTCAGACAACGTCTGTTCTATTCCGTTGGCTCTAGAGGGGACAGAGCGGGCAGTGCAGGTTTGGCGATCGCAGACGATTGCGCTAGATCAAGGTGATGAGGTTGCAGCCTGGTTGACCGCAGTAATAGAACATTCAGTACGCTTAGTGCGTCAATCCCCCCAGCATCTACGCCCGATTGATCCGGCCTATGCCAAAGCCGATGATGTGCCGGTGAGTTTTGCCGATGGCTACCCGATTTTGGTGACCAATATGGCGTCTCTTGATGATCTCAACACTCGACTGGCTCAGAAATATGGCGATCGCAGTCAATGCATCCCCATGAATCGCTTTCGCCCCAATGTGGTGGTGGTGGGTGAGTTGCCCTTTGCCGAAGATCACTGGTCAGGACTTAAAACGGGAGCGGTGGATCTGAATTTGGTCAAACCCTGCGATCGCTGCATTGTCACCACCACTGACCAGCACCACGGCACTCGTCACCCCCAACAAGAACCCCTTAAAACCCTAGCAACGTTCCGTAAACGCCCCCGTCAAGGCATTCTCTTTGGAGTTAATGCTATTCCCCAGCACCTGGGTGAGATTCGAGTGGGCGAAGAGGTACAAATTGTTGAACAATTACCCTGACTTCACTAACCCGACCACTTCTGCTAGAGAGGTGGCACAGGACAACGCCGCCGACTGTTCAGTTAAAGATAAACCGGGGCTATACAAGGTGAGTTGAAGCGTTGCAGGAATCGCAGCTAGGATGGCTTCAATGGTTATATCCATAACCTCCTCCCTTGGCAATGCCATGATTACCTTGTGATACTGCCCATTGGCCTGCCATTGTTCCAAGGTACGGTTTAGGGCTGTGGATAGGTTGTCTTCTGCTGTTAAGCTCACACAGCTCCCCACCGGACAGCGAGCAGCGGCTAACGTATCCCACACCATCATGCCCAAACCCACATCAGTGCAGAGAATTCCGGTTTTGCCCTGACGCTGCTGCCCAATCGGGCGGTAACTGGAGGAAACACGACGTGGGGGTGGGGCAATATCGAGGATCAGTTTGAGTTCAGGGTGGCGGGCGATCGCTGCTGCACTGAGGGTGATTTTGCCATCGAGGGCCATAACTTGGCCATTGGCTTTCAGGCCAAGGGGGTTAATGGCAACCATATCAAGATCTTTGCGGGCAAAGAGATGATACATCTTTTCGACAATACGGCTGATTATCGCAATGCGATCGCCCCGCAAGCCCATGTGGATGGCTAAACGGCGGGCATAAAACGGTGAAAAGTCGCCATCGACGGGCACAGTCTGGATATGGGCTGCCGGGTGCTCCAGGTTAATTGCACCGTGTGTTGAGCCCAGCAGGAGCGGCAACTGGTGATGATAGTCCAACACCACAGCTAAATAGAGTTCCTGTTCAGCCTGGTAGCGAGCTTCAGCAAGCAAGAGTTCTGGACATTCGCCACCAATGGGCAAGCTGAGCAGCGTTTGGGCGGCAGCGATCGCGTCGATTGTGTTCTCCACAAACTGTACCCCGCCAGCCTGGCTGCGCCCTTCCGCTCGCACTTGGGACTTAAGTACCACAGGATAGGGAATTTGTAGTTGTTTCAGCTCACGCGGCTGTTCGATTTGCTGCGACAGCGGCACAGGAATTCCGACTTCTCGAAAGAGGGTTTTGGCTTGATATTCGAGGAGTTCCATATGTTGATACTGACCCTGAGAACGGTGGGATGATATAGATCAGAAGTGGTTGGATTTCCCTTCCCTCCTTAGTAAGCGGAGAGACGCCGCAAGTAGCTGAGAGGATGTTAGACATATGAGAGTTTGAGTCATTGAAAACCCTCTTAATAAGTAAAGATGATTTTTTGAGGAGGGAAAAAGTATCAATTGTTTGATTCAAACGTAGGGGCTGGTTTTCCCTGCCCCGTGTCAGTTCATTACACACTGCATGCCATTGTCATTGGTCGGTTTGCCTCCTAATGGGTAGGGCGCGGAAACCGACGCCCCTACAAGAAATTTAGAATTTTTTTTGTCTAGGGAATCATCCCTACCCTTAATCAGGGGGTCGGTGCAACTATAGGAATCTCGTTTGTTTTGAATTATGCGCCTTCATCCAGACCATTAGCATTGCGCAAATATGCCTCGACAAATGCATCCAGTTCCCCATTCATCACGTCATTAATCGCTGTGGTTTCCACATTCGTGCGGAGATCTTTAACCATCTGATACGGATGGAAAACATAATTGCGAATTTGGTTCCCCCAAGCAGCCTCCACCATATCGCCCCGGATCTCGGCAATTTCAGCAGCTCGTTGTTCTTGGGCAATGACCAACAGTTTGGCTTTCAATAATGCCATTGCCTTCTCTTTGTTCTGGAGCTGCGATCGCTCCTGGGTACAACGCACCGCCAACCCAGTGGGAATATGCACAATTCGCACTGCCGTTTCCACCTTGTTAACGTTCTGACCCCCTTTACCGCCCGATCGCGTTGTCGTAATCTCCAGATCCTTATCGGGGATCTCCAACTCGATTTTGGAGTCATCCAGAGCGGGCATCACCTCAACACCCGCAAAACTGGTTTGGCGTTTGCCGTTGGCATTAAAGGGTGAAATGCGCACCAAGCGGTGGGTACCTTTTTCTCCCCGTAGGTAGCCATAGGCATAGCGACCCGTCATTTCTAAGGTCGCAGATTTAATCCCTGCTTCATCACCATCGGAGAGTTCCGCGAGCTGAACCTTATAGCCATTTTGCTCACCCCAACGGGTATACATCCGCAGGAGCATTTCGGCCCAATCTTGGGCATCAGTGCCGCCTGCCCCCGCATTGATGGTCAGCACCGCGCCCTCCGCATCATATTCACCCGAGAGGAGTTGCTGGAGTTCCCAGCGATCGAGGGCTTGGTTGAGCGTGGTAATTGTCCCGGTGGCTTCGGTTAGCAGCGATTCATCACTTTCGAGTTCGAGCAGTTCTGCAATCGCGGCTGTATCCTCAAGCTGGCTTAACCAATCGTGGTATTCATCCCAACTGGCTTTGCAGTCATTGAGCCGCTGGAGTGTGGCTTGGGCAGTGTGCTGATCATCCCAAAATTCCGGCTGGGCGGCGATCTGCTCTAGATCATGAATCTGCGCTTTAAGAGTAGGCAGGTCAAAGATAGTCCTGAGCTTTGCCCAGGCGCTCAGAGAGTAAGCTGGTTGCGCGTTTGAGTTCCGTCAGTTCCATTTGAGGCGTCCTTCACGATGCAAGAGACCCTATTTTAGCAATGATAAGGGCTTGCAAGGGGGGGCTTTTGAGCTTGGACGTCATCTTCAAAATCCATACGGTCTAGGTCTTAAGTCACACAATTGGTTAGACTAAAAGCAGAACTCACCTTGATTTGTCTCGCTTTTTCGTCTTATGTCCTTTGGAGAATATCGGCAATATTCAAAGGCGGTTTAGAGGCGATCGTCTACAGGGAGAAAGATTGTCAACGGTTCCTGTTCCCACACAATCGAATAGCTCTGTCCATTAATTTCCAGCGGCTTCACCTTTTGGAAAGGGGTTGCTTTATCCTCAACCTGAAATTCAATCACCGCACAAGGTTGATAGTTTGTATGGGGCGCTTGAGACTGCAAGACATCTGTAATGCCACCATTAGCCAGATGACGTAGGGTTTTATTTTGTCCATTCTGATTGTTAAGCAACACCCAAAACGGGTATTCCCAAACCTGAGACTTCTCATACCCAAAGCTCAACGCAATATTTTGACAGGACTGTTTTTGGAGAAACGCTGATGCGTTTTGGTAGGGGTCTTGAAGCCAAGGCCGTTGCACAAAATATTGTGCAGTGCGGGGGGTTATAAACATTGTCTGGGAACCAAACCAGGGACGAAACTCGGCATTGACAACCCAGGGCAAAGACGCGATCGCGATCGCCACCATCAGCCCATTGATCCACTGTTGCCAACGGAGCTGCGCCAGCACCCAGCCTACGATCGGGGCCATCAAAACAAAGAGGCTGAGATGATGACGGCTATGGTAGACCTGCCACTTCAGCAACCCACAAAAGACAATATAGGCCCCCACCCCACACAACAAATAGTTGCGCACCAACCACTGACGACGAAACTGGGCTGAAAGAATAAAGCTCAAGAGTGCAAGACTCAGCACCACAAAATGAATGGAATTACCGGCCAAATCCTCATTGAACGAAATGGGAAAGATACCCAAGGTACTGCCAGGAGCAGTGATGCGGGGATCATTCGGCTCAATCCCGAGCAGATGATGGAACCGAGTGATCAAGCCATTGAGCTGGGCATTTAGCCAAAGGGACGGTGTACTTAGATGGAAGCCCAGATTGCGCACCAAATTCGAGAGCAACGCTGCCAGGCTATGGGTCTCCACACTATAAACATCTGCAAATTCCGGTGGTCCATCGGAGATCGGCGCACCAAACAATTGCCAGTTGCGCCAAAAATGCCCCCCGTTAATTAGCACAATACTCGTTGTTAGGGTGAGTGTTGGCTGCCAGATTCGCCATTTAGCTTTATGTAGCAGGGTTATAAACAACCAGAGTAGAAACGGAAACGCCAGAAGATAGGCAGAGGTTTTGGTCAGGAATGCGATCGCCACCGCCACGGCTGCTTTAAGATTCAGCGCCCAGTCAATTTGTTCCGCTTTGATCACTTGGAGTCCTTTGGCCACAAAGCAAACCAACCAAAAACAAACCACATAATCGTTCTGAGTCGTCGCCGCTTGTAGTAAGCCGATGGGTAATGTTACAGCAAATGCAGCAGCCAGGAGCTGACCCCGAGCCGTTGCCCCCAGTTGACGCGTAATCGCTGCCACCCCAATCCCACTGCCAATACAACTCAGCCATTGCACGCCATTAGCCCAGCGATCGCCTCCACTCAACATCTGAAAATGCGCGATCGTCAGTTCTGCCCAAGGCGGATGATAGAGCTGAGGGCTATAATAGGTTGGATAATGAGCCAACGTCTGATTCTGAAGCCAATGCATAACCCGCGCCATATGGTAGGTCATCGAATCCCAATTGTTGGTGGGGGCCACAAACGCCGTAATGCCCACCAAGCCCACCATGACTACAGTGATGATTAGGAGTAGGTGTAAACTCCCTTTAAATTCAGTCAACCTAGTCAATTGTCGCAATCTGGGCCAATGACCAACCCAGCGACGCCAAGCCAGGAACAGCGCCATATCAAAAATTAGCCAAGCGCAGGCCACAGGTAAGAGGGCAAACTGGCGAATGCTCCCCAGCCCTTCCGCAATCAGCACCACAGCGCTACCCCAAACGATCACGCCGGTTAAGATGCCCTGTTGCCAGTCCTGCTCCAACTCAGTCATGAGCCAGCAGGCGGTAACTAATCCGACAAGGCACAATAGTAATGGCATAATACAAGCTTTTTAGATGCTGTCTTCAGCATACTGTCTGCATGAATCAGCAAAACGAGAGTGCAAAAATCCGAAGATTGCGGGAGAAATTTCAGCAGGTTAGGGATAGCAGGATCTCTAGGGCGGGATTGATATCCCCTGCACAATTTCTGCACGAGGCTGTCAGTGGAAAGCTCGGGCCAGCTTATGCAAATGCAGACGTGCTCATTGCTGGCTCTGGAGATTATGCTTCACTTTTGGGTCACTCGTGGACTGGCATTGTTGCCCTGGGTCAGGCAAGTGGCATCGCAAATTTTCAGGAGATTGAAGGTGGAGTTGGCTGTGAGGAATTCGATTTAGTCTGCAAGCAGGGAAGGTCTGAGCTCGAAGCCGATATTGTTGCCCAGCTATGGCGTCAACTGAAGACACCGCTAGGGATCAAAGTTCATGCGTCTACGTGCTATGACGGAGCACCAACCCGCTTTATTGTTCGGTGGTTAGATGGAACTGAGTGCGAAGGTGGATGTAACCTTGGTGATAGTGGCAGAAGTAAAGTCTTCAAAATCGTTCGGGTTTTGTGGCATCTCTTCAAAACGACTGACCTCGAAACAACCTACTCTGAACCTGGAACAGCGAGGTAGATATAAATCTGAACACTGCGCAGCAATCCCCAGGCATCAGAATAACTAAGATATGAATTACTTTGCCTTAGCACTGATTGTATTTCTGATCCAGTCCTATCTCCTTTTCGCTTGGTTCCGGTCTGTTCAGAACAAGGATGGCAAAGACAAACGCTTGTGTTTTTGGGGTTTCTTATTGGGGCAGCTCTATTTACTCTGGGAAGTTATGTTAGTTAAACAGACGGGTAAACCTTTGCCTGGCTCTGCTGAACAAAATGCTTTCATGCTCCGGTTTGTGCTGGGTGGTGCATTGGGCGGTGTTTTTACAATTTTAGGTTTGTTTTATCTCAGCTTTAGCTATTATGGAGTACCGAAAAACCTGAAGCGAAAGGATAAAAAATAAGCATTTAAGTTGGCAATAAACAGATGGAGAAAGAAAACAAGTTACCACAGCAATTGACTGCGGCGGAACTGGCAGAATGGCAACGTCGTTTAGCCGAGGCAAATCGGAACAATGTGCTGTGCCATTGCCGCCAGTGCGATGATGAATGGGTGACTTCGGGCCGTGAAGCCTGTCATCGTTGTGGCAGTTTAGATGTGGAGGCAATCGCCTGTTGGCAATTTCCCGATGGTTAATGCTGGCTTTAATTGACTGAGGAGCAAGTGGTGAACACAACACTCAACACCGAACCCTACAAACAACAATTGACCCGTTGGCCCAGAGACGGGCGGGTTATTCTGGCCCAATTTGATGCCGACTCGATTATTGTGTATCAAGCCTACCGGCCTGCGATCGGTCATTTCGCTGCCGAAAATGGCTACTTTGGTGGCCCATTCAAACTGACACGAATGACTTGGATTAAGCCCAATTTTTTATGGATGATGTATCGCTGTGGCTGGGGCATGAAGGAAGGGCAGGAAGTCGTGCTGGCAATCCGCTTGCAGCGAGCCGCATTTGATCATATCCTTTCCCTCGCAGTCCATTCATCGTTCACACCTGATGTGTATGATACCCGCGAGGCATGGCAACGGTTAGTCAAGACCTCTGATGTCCGCTTGCAGTGGGACCCTGACCATGATCCCCGTGGTAATACGGTCAACCGTCGCGCTATCCAGTTGGGCTTGCGGGGTGATGCCATTACCAAATACGCCCGCGACTGGATGGTGGAGATTCAAGATATTTCCAGTTTTGTTGCCGAGCAACGCGCCCATGCAATATCTGGTGATTATGGGCAGTTGCTGACCCCGACTGAGGCAGTTTACCCTGTGGCGAATAAAGAAGTAGCCGCAAAGCTGGGATTATCGCTGTAGTGCAGTAGTCAGATGTTTAGCTTCAAAACATAAGTTAATCATCATCTACTATCAACCACAATTAAGGCGTGTCATCCCCACTCCAAAGAGCAAAAAGAGGGGCTGTAGGCTAGTGCAGCGTCAAGCTTAAAACTGTGAGTTGTTCGTTTCCACATCACTTACTCGGCAATAGTGCTGTCGATAGACAACACACAAACTTAGAGCTGACAGAGCACTAGTCATCGTCAGAATTTGGAATCTAAACGATTACAGCCCCTAATCCGAATTACAGCGATCGCACTAAGACACATTGAATTGTATACAACAAAAAGGATTATAAAAGCCCTTCAACAACGTTGCAAAAGTCTTCATAAGGCTTAACGCCAACTAGCGTCTCAGTTAACTCACCTTGCTTGAAGAACATAACGGCTGGAATACTTTTGATATTAAATCGCTTTGCTAGCGGTCGATTTGTATCTAGGTCAAGTTTAAACACCTTAGCACGACCATCATATTGCTCACCCAATTTATCCATTAAAGGGGCAACCAGTTTGCAAGGGCCACACCAGGTTGCCGTGCAATCAACAACAAGTATTGTCTCACTCGCTAATAATGCATCAAACTCAGTCTCATCTTGAATAAAAGCGGTTGCCATTTCTGTTTCTCCTGATAGGAATAGGATTATTGAATTAAAGAAAATTACTGAGTGAGTTAAAAGGATGAGGTCGAAAGCGATTTCCTTAAGTTTTTAGAAACCTCATCTAGGGAAAGATTACCATTAATTTGCTTCAGGCATCGCCGCCTTCGATAAAAGTCAATAAGAGGTGTGGTTTCCAGGTCATAAATCTCTAGGCGGCGACGAATTATACTTTCAGTGTCATCAAGACGTCCTCGGGCTAAGAGTCGTTCAACCAAAACCTCTGGTGGAACCTCAAAATAAATCACTGTTGGATGAGCCTGATGGAGAATCGACAATAATTGATCGAGCGCCTGAGCCTGAGCAATTGTTCGCGGAAAACCATCTAAAATCCAGCTTTGTTGTGTGTCTTGTTGACCAAATCGCTGCCGAATTAAACCCATCATCAGCGTATCAGGAACAAGCTCACCCACCTCAACATGCTTCTGTGCTTGAAGACCCAAGGTGGTTTGCTCCTTAATCGTGTTGCGTAGGATATCGCCAGTGGAGATATGTGAAATTTGCCAACGAGTTGCCAGGATATCCGCTTGTGTTCCTTTCCCTGCTCCGGGCGGCCCTAAAAAAATAAATCGCATTGGATTTGAGTTATGACTATAAGTACTATGGCAGTAATGGAACAAAGACTGAAATTGCCTAAGCATTGAACGCCAGACACTCAGTATTAGATGTTAATGATGTTAACACCTAAGAGAGGCTGATGCTCTTGCCATTCATGGATCTCAGCACTTCTCCTGTAACATCCCTAAATCATAAACCAAAAAGCGACAAAAATCTCTCCTTACATAGATTTGAATAGGAACTAATGTTACATCTCCTTTGGAATTGATTGTTCGTTTAATCATCTGGAATAACTCAGACGATGAAGCAATCGCGGTCACCAACGCTTAACCTGACTGGCATTGTGGGTGTAAGCTTATCCCTTGCGTATAAGCGCATTTGCAATCAAAGAAAAACCCAGCCGTGAAGCTGGGTTGGATGTGCGTGAAGAGTCAAGAGGACATTGAGAGAGAAACGGAAACCCTGAATTAACTGATGCTTAAGGGGCCGCGATAAACAGAGCGGAGGATGCGATCGCTCGCGTGGCGTTCGTCATCTTCGATATCTTCTGTGAGGATGGCGGCGAGCAAACCGTAGCAATCGGCTTTGGTCAAGGTCTGGGTTTGGGCAGAATCAGCGAACATTGCAGAGATGGAGCCGAGGAGAAGGTCGAGTTGGGATATGGATCTAATACCAATATCGAATAAAGAGAGCTACAGATAGCAGAATAGGAACATCCCACGTTTATTCTTGACCATGTGAAAGAGGGATATTCCAAACCATGATTATGAATAGGTAATGATCATGTTCATCATCAAAGATCAACACGTTTTCATCGGGGAGTTTTGTTGACTCGGCGAGTTGGTAATGCTCGGTGAGTACCTGTTTGATGATTGTTCGGTATTTTTCTCAGTGAACCATTGCGCGATCGCCTTATGCTCACCAAGATTATCAGTTGTTTAGGTATATTGATGATGTGGTGCATTCACCAGTGATGCTGAATGAAGTTAGTCAATTTCAATGGAGTCAATAATGAGTCAACTTGAATGGATAGCAATCGAGATGAAAACTAAGAATAATCCGTTGTGTAGTTATGAAGAACAGAATGAATCTCCCCGCCGCAAGCGGACGGGGTATCAATGTTCAAAACAGAGATAACTGCTCGTCATCTATGCAGCTTCAGATATTCTTTTCCTTGAGCCTTGACATATTTCGATATCATCTTTTCATC
>JAAHHN010000120.1 GCA_010672165.1 Spirulina sp. SIO3F2
ATGACTTACGTCTACTCATCCGCGAACAACTCCTGAAACTCGAACAAGCGACTATTGCCTCTATTGCAGGCAGAAAGAGCATTTTAGATGCCTTATCTGTAGCTGGCATTTTGTGATTTGGTATAAAGCGTCTATGCTGAGAAATCGCTGAGTCTAGCCACGCAGATTTTAAGCAAAAACACCCCTCAATCTCAGGGTTTCTTTATGTGACAATTGGCCACTTGTCGTACATAAATCAGGCAAAATTGGAGTTGCGTAGATTACGGATTTAGTCTGTCCGGACACTATTAATGCTGATTGTCCGTGAATACAATACCCCCCTTAACCCAAGCCTTCGATGCTGAATGCTTACAAGCTTCAGTCATACATGCCAATTCCAAACGACCTATCACCGCTTCGATTTCTTCACCCACAGCCCTGAGCCAAAGCGGTGATTGGCCAGAAGTAAAGCGGGATTTGGCATCTATTTGCCAACAACAAGTTAACCAATTCCTTGCTGCTCAAGAGTTTAGCTCCGCGACGCTTCTACAAGCGGCTTGGGTGATTCTATTGGGGCGTTACAGCCAAGAAACTGATGTTTCCTTTCTCATTGCCACAAACTCAACACCTGCAATACCAGACGATTCGCTCCGGTCGCTCAATGCCCAATGGTCTGAACCCATAACTGCACTGGAACTGTTGCACACTTTGCATCAGCAACTTAACGAACCCAAGGCGACCACAACGGTTACGAGCGATTGCCTTCGACTCCAACTCACTCCCCTCGAAGTAAACCCTGCTAACACTTTGAGCATCGCATGGTTCACTGAAACCGAACCAACGACACTCATCGCCCAATACGATCACACTCAATTCCAACCCGAAACAATCACTCGGTTATTAGCTCATCTTGAGGTGATATTGGCAGCGATCGCCGCTGATTCCCACCAAAACATTGCTACCCTACCCCTGCTCACCGCCCCCGAGCGTCAGCAACTCCTCCATGACTGGAACCAAACCCAGGTGGACTATCCCAAAGATGCTCTAGTTCATCATCTGTTTGAAGCCCAGGTTGAGGGAACACCCGACGCGATCGCCCTCACCTATCAAAACCAACACCTCACCTACCAAGAACTGAACCAACGGGCCAACCAGCTTGCCCACCATCTGATTTCGTTGGGAGTTGAACCCGATCAACTCGTGGGACTCTGTGTGGAGCGATCGCTAGAGATGGTGATGGGGCTATTGGGCATCCTCAAGTCTGGAGGGGCTTATGTACCCCTTGATCCAGGCTACCCACCGGAGCGGCTGGCCTATATGCTCACCGATGCTCAAGTAACGGTGCTGTTAACCCAAGAGCGGCTGGTGGCCAAGTTGCCTAAAACAAAGGCAAAGGTTTTTTGCCTTGATTCCGCTGATACCCTTTCCTTGACTTCATCTCAGAACCAAGACAACCCCAATCCGCCGCTGAATGAAGAACATCTCGCCTATGTGATCTACACCTCCGGTTCAACAGGCAAACCCAAGGGGGTGATGGTGCCCCATCGGGCGCTGAGTAACCATATGCTTTGGATGCAGGACGCTTTCCCCCTAAACACAACGGATAAAGTCCTGCAAAAAACCCCCTTTAGTTTTGATGCCTCGGTGTGGGAGTTTTATGCCCCTTTACTGACGGGCGCAACCTTAGTGATGGCTAAGCCTGGGGGTCATCAAGACAGTGATTATTTGATTGAAACGATCCAGCAAGCACAGATCACGATCTTGCAACTTGTGCCCTCCCTGCTGCGGGCCTTGATGAGCGATCGCCAGTTTGCCCAATGCCAATCTCTACGGCGGGTCTTTTGCGGGGGGGAAGCGTTAACCCAGGATTTGCGATCGGACTTTCAGGCGCAATTTTCAGCCGCGCTATATAACCTCTACGGCCCCACAGAGACTTGTATTGACGCCACAGTTTGGGATTGTCAGGAAGAATCAAATAGTGCAATCGTGCCGATTGGGAGAGCGATCGCTAACCTGCAAACCTACGTACTCGATGCCCATCAACAACTGGTTCCCCAAGGCATCACAGGCGAACTCTATATTGGGGGTCGCGGGGTGGCGCGAGGCTATTGGCGACGCCCAGAACTCACCCAAGCGCGGTTTCTTTCCGATCCCTTTCGGGATGACCTCAAGGCAAAACTCTATCGCACTGGCGATCTGGTGCGGCAGCGGGCCGATGGGGTACTGGAATTTATTGGCCGAGCCGATACCCAAGTGAAAGTGCGGGGCTATCGCGTTGAACTAGGCGAAATTGAAGCAGCGCTAGCCCAGCATCCTGGTGTCCAAGATGTGGCGGTGGTCGCCGACACCACCAAGCTCGGGAATACCCGCCTGATGGGCTATGTGACAGAGAAGCCGATGGAACTGCTGGATGTAGACGATCTGCAAGCGTTCCTCAATATCCAGCTCGCAGACTATATGATTCCCAACACGATCACGCTGCTGGAGACGATGCCCCTTAGTCCTAGCGGCAAGCTTGATCGCCTGGCCTTACCAAAGTCGAATACAGCCCGCCGCAGCACGTATGTGGCCCCGACGACCCCCATCGAAACCACACTGACTCGGATTTGGAATGAGGTTTTGGGGGTTGATGATGTTGGCGTTGATGATAATTTCTTTGATCTCGGTGGCACATCCATCTCTGCCCTGCATCTGGTAACCCAAATTCGAGAACAGCTTGATACCCAGCTCCAGAGCATGAGCCTCTACAGCCAAAATCCAACGATTCAGGCGTTGGTTCAGCAACGGCTTGGTGCAAAGTTGCGCGTCGTTAAGTTTTATCAATATCCGACGATCCGTGCTCTGGCGCGATACTTAACCCAAGGGCTGATCCCCCAGCAACAGAAGTCAGCCAGCGGTTCCGGTCGTCGCACACCCACAACTGCCCAGGACGGCATCGCCATCATCGGTATGGTGGGACGCTTTCCGGGGGCAGATACGATCGAGCAACTCTGGGACAACCTCTGTGCAGGGCGCGAGTCGATCACATTCTTTCCGAAAGAAGCTATCGATGCCTCCGTTGATCCGGAGTTACGCGATGACGAGAGCTATATCCCCGCCAAAGGCATTCTTGACGGTGCAGAAACCTTTGATGCCAGCTTTTTTGGCATCACACCCCGAGAAGCGGAAATCATTGACCCCCAGGCGCGGGTTTTTCTGGAACTGGCTCATGAAGCCCTGGAAACCGTGGGCTATACGCCCGAGCGCTACTCAGGACAAATCGGACTCTATGCCGGGTCGGGGCCGAATACCTACTTTGAGCAGCATATCTGCGGTCGCCCTGAGATTGTGAATCGTCTCGGTGCATTTCCAACCCAGGTGGCCACTGAGAAGGACTATGTTACAACCCGAGCGGCGTATAAGCTGAACCTGACCGGGCCGGTGATGTCGATTGTGACGGCTTGCTCTACCTCTTTGGTTGCCACCATCCAAGCTTGTCGTGCCCTGCTTAATTATGAGTGCGATACCGCTCTGGCAGGCGGGGTTTCTGTGACCACACCCCAAAACACGGGCTATCTCCACCTGGAAGGGGGGATGCTCTCGCCCGATGGTCGCTGTCGGCCGTTTGATGCCAACGCTCAGGGCACAACCTTTAATAATGGGGCGGGGATTGTGGTGCTTAAGCGTCTGGGTGAGGCGATCGATGATGGCGATCGCATCTATGCGGTCATCAAAGGTATGGGCATGAACAATGATGGTGCGGACAAGGTGAGCTTTACAGCGCCGAGCGTCAATGGTCAGGCGAAAGCGATCGCCATGGCCCAGAATATGGCAGGATTCTCACCCGAAACCATTTCCTACGTAGAAGCCCACGGCACAGCCACGCCGATGGGTGATCCCATTGAAATCGAAGCCCTGACCCAAGCCTTTCGGCTCCAGACTGAAGCCAAGCAATTCTGCGCGATCGGCTCGATCAAAAGCAATATCGGCCATGCCGTCGCCGCCGCTGGGGTCGCGGGTTTGATTAAAACTGCCCTCTCGCTCTATCACCAGAAACTACCGCCCAGCCTCGGTTTTGATTCCCCCAATCCCCATATCGATTTTGAGAGCAGCCCGTTTTATGTCAATAGCACCTTGCAAAATTGGCCAGCCGAGGGGGAAACGCCCCGTCGGGCAGGGGTTAGTTCCTTTGGGGTGGGGGGAACCAATGCCCATGTGGTGCTTGAAGCTGCGCCAACCCTGGAACCATCGAGCCATTCTCGGCCGGGTCAACTCCTGTTGCTCTCCGCCAAAACCCCCACCGCCCTAACGCAAGCCGCCGATAATCTCCAGCACTATCTGCAAACGCATCCTGAGACGCCCTTGGCTGATATTGCCGCCACCTTACAACGGGGGCGCAAAGGGTTTAACCACCGCCAATTCTGGGTCTGCCGCGATCGCGCCGATACCCTAGCCATGTTCGCGCAACCCGACCCCAAACGCACAGGTCAGCGCCAAACTCAACAGCGCAACCCTGAAGTCGTCTTTATGTTTCCAGGGCAAGGGTCGCAATATGTCGATATGGGGCTGAACCTCTATCGGACAGAACCTGTATTTCGGGAGGCGCTCGATCGCTGCGTGGACTGTATGACGCCTCTGCTCCAGCGGGATTTACGCAATATTCTCTACCCATCCCTACAGTCCGAACATCCAACAGCAGCGGTTTTAGAACAATCGGCCAGCCTGCTCAAACAAACCCAATACACCCAACCTGCTCTCTTTGCCGTGGAATATGCCCTCGCGCAACTTTGGCTCAGTTGGGGAATTCAACCTGCGGCGCTGATTGGCCACAGCATTGGTGAGTTTGTGGCAGCCACGATCTCGGGGGTCTTGAGTTTGGAAGACGCCATCATGCTGGTGGTGCGGCGGGGTCAGATGATGTGGGACTTGCCTGCGGGGTCGATGCTACTGGTGCGATCGCCTGCGGCTGAGGTTGCGCCGCGTCTTTCGGGTGAGTCCGCGATCGCCGCAATCAATGGCCCCACACTCTGTGTGGCGTCTGGCCCCACCCCAGAGATGAAGGCACTCCAGCAGCAACTTGAAGCCGAGGAAGTGGTTTGCCGCTTCTTGCACACCTCCCATGCGTTCCATTCACCAATGATGGATGTTGTGGTGGAGCCATTTCTTGAGGTTGTCAAAACGGTTCCCCTCTCGCCGCTCCAAATCCCCTTTGTCTCCACCGTAACAGCCGACTGGATTACACCGGATCAAGCCCTCGACCCCCACTATTGGGCCAGCCATTTACGGGCCACGGTGCGGTTCACTGATGGCGTCCAAACCCTCTGGCAAGATCCCCATCGGGTGTTGCTGGAAGTTGGCCCCCGCACCACCACCGCGACCCTCGCCCGCCAGCAGGCCACGGATCTCAAACAGCAATTTGCCATTTCGTCTTTGGGCAAGACCGCTGAGGAGGATGAAGAATGGGTCGCTCTGCTGCGGGCGATCGGTCAACTTTGGTTAGCAGGTGTTGAAATCGATTGGTCAGTGTTTTATCGCCTGGAACAGCGCCATCGTGTGCCGTTGCCCACCTATCCGTTTGAGCGCCAGCGCTATTGGATCGATCCGTTGCCTGCGGCATCGTCTGCGCCAACGGCTGCCCCTGTTCAAGCTGCGCCAACATTTCAAGCTGCTCCAATGCAAGGCGCAATCGCGCCTCCCCAAACCCCAGCCCCTGTACCTGTCACACCCACCCCTATGCCTGAAGTCTCTACTGAAGAATTGATTCTGCCGCTCCTGGTGGACGTGCTCGAAACTACCTCTGGAATTGATGTTGCCGCTGCCGACCCCACGACCACCTTTCTAGAGTTGGGTCTCGATTCCCTCTCTCTGACGCAAGTCGCCCTTGCGCTCAAGAAGAAATTCAAGGTCAAAATTGCCTTCCGTCACCTGCTCGAAGACTATCCCAATCTGGAGACGCTGACGGCGTTCCTAGCCGAGACCGCACCACCGGAAGTCTTGCCCAAACCGGAACCCCCGGCTGCTCCACAGGTGGCTGCACCGCCTCCCGTGCCTGCCAATGGGGCATCACTTCCGACAAACAACGGTGTGCCCCCTGCTCCCGTTCTACCTGCTCAACCCCTCCCCATCTCTAACAATCCCGCTGATTTGTCCCCCGTTCAAGCCCTGATTAATCAGCAACTTCAGGTGATGTCCCAGCAACTCCAATTGCTGGGCGGGGCAGGTTTACCACTGCCGACGGTTCCCAATCCGACCCCGGCCCAACCTGCGCCAGTGCAGCAGGTAACCGCCCCGCAGCCCAATCCGACTCCACCCAAGGCAACAACTGCAACCGATTCGCCAAAACCCACCTCGAAAGCGCCCGCTCCAGGGGCAAAAATCCAGAAAAAACAGGATACCAGCCTTTCGGATGCCCAACGGCAAGCGCTTGATCAGTTAATGACTCGCTATCTCCAGCGGACACCGGAATCGAAACGCCAAGCCCAGGAACATCGCTCCTATCTGGCTGACCCCCGCACCGTCTCTGGCTTCACGCCCCTCACCAAAGAAATGGTCTATCCGCTCGTCGTCGATCGCTCTCAGGGCGCACGGCTGTGGGATGTGGATGGCAATGAATATATCGACCTCACCAGCGGTTTTGGCCTGAACTTCTTCGGCTGGAACCCAGACTATGTCACCGAGGCGGTGATTGCCCAGATGCAAAAGGGTATCGAGATTGGCCCCCAAACCCCCCTCGCGGGTCGGGTCGCAAAAATGATTACGGAGTTCACGGGCCTCGATCGCGTCGCCTTTTGCAACACAGGCTCAGAAGCGGTGATGGCCACCCTACGTTTATCCCGTACTGTGACGGGCAATAACCTGATTGCTACGTTTGCAGGGGATTATCACGGCACGTTTGATGAAGTGCTTTACCGTCAGGGGGCGGGTCAACGCACTTTACCAGGCGCACCGGGTATTATGCCGGAGATGTTTGAGAACCTGCTGGTGCTCGACTACGACAAGCCCGAGTCGCTGGAGATTTTGCGCGATCGCGCCGATGACCTGGCTGGTGTGATGGTTGAGCCGGTTCGCAGCCGCGATCCGGGTCTCCAGCCTCGGGAGTTTTTGCAAGAACTCCGCCGCCTCACAGAAAAATCTGAATCCACCCTAATTTTTGATGAGGTGGTGACGGGCTTCCGGGTGGCTCCCGGCGGGGCACAGGAATATTTCAACATCAAGGCGGATCTCGCCACCTACGGCAAAGTGATCGGCGGGGGTTTGCCTATCGGGGTTGTGGCGGGCAGCGCCCAATATATGGATGCCCTGGATGGCGGCTTCTGGCAATATGGCGATGATTCGATTCCGGAGGTGGGCGTCACCTTCTTTGCGGGGACATTTGTGCGCCATCCGATGGCGTTGGCAGCAGCGGAAGCGTCGCTCCTCAAACTCAAAGCAGGCGGGCCAAATCTGCAAAAATCCCTAGCTGAAAAAGTCCAGCGCCTGGCGACGACGTTGACACAGTATTGCGATCGCGTCGGCGCACCGATCAAGATTGCCTATTTCAGCTCCTTCTTCTATGTCACCTATGACGCGACCGCAGCACCCTACGGGGGTTTGCTCTTCTATCTGTTGCGAGCCAAAGGTATCCACATTTGGGAATATCGGGCTTGTTTCTTGACCCTGGCCCATACCGATGCAGATGTGGAAACAATTATGCGGGCGTTTAAGGAGGCGATCGCAGAGTTACAAGCGATGGAGCTACTCCCCGGTCACAGTTGCAATGGTGTCAGCCCAAGACCCAACCAGCCGCCCCAACCTGGTGCGCGTTTGGGGCGCGATCAAAACGGGAATCCCTCCTGGTTTGTGCCAGATCTCGATCGCCCGGGCAACTATCTGCAACTGAGCGGGGTGTAAAGGATGAGCGCGGTACAGCCCCAACCGATTACCTATCTCCCGGCATTAACCTCCATGCGCGGCATTGCAGCCATTATGGTGACGTTGCATCACCTCTCGATCACGTTTCTCAAGCCGTGGGGTGACGCAATTGCTAAGCACAGCCAACTTCTTAACAACAGTTACCTGTGGGTTGATTTTTTCTTTATCCTTAGCGGCTTTATCCTGACCCATGTCTATGCCCAGACGTTTGGCCAGCAGGTTAGAAAAACGGACTATAGCGCGTTTCTGCGATCGCGCTTTGCCCGTATTTATCCCCTGCATTTCTTCACGTTGCTCTGGTTTGTAGCGCTCCAGCTTGCCTACCTCGGGTATTTTGTTTTGCTGACGCAACGCAATCCCGGTCAGCCCGTGGGTTTAGATCAACCGTTCACAGGCAATTACAGCCTGCCCACGCTGGGGCTGAATCTGCTGCTGCTACAAGTCTTCGACCCCACCTCACCCCCCTGGTTTAAGGATTGGACCTATTGGAATGAACCCGCTTGGTCAATTAGTGCGGAATGGCTGATTTATCTCATCCTGCCGTTGTTAGTGATGGTGTTGCTTAAGCAGCGGGTTTGGTTGAGTGGGGTGATTTACGCGATCGCGCTGATCTGTGTGTTTGGGGTCTATCAAGCAGGCAATCTTAATCTTGTGGGGCTACCTTCGCTGGTGCGGTGTGCAGCAGAATGTATCACCGGAATTCTGACCTATCGAGTCTATCAAAGCGGTCAATTCAAAGCCATATTTCAAAACGATGGCTTCTTGATTTGTAGCCTGCTGGTCAGTTTAGGAATTATGTCTTTTGATTGGCAAATCCCCCTCAGCATTCCGGTATTTTGTTTAATGCTGTTGGCCCTCAGCCATAACCAAGGTATGGGGCAAACAGTTCTCAGTTCCAAACCTTTGAGCTTTTTAGGGATGATTTCCTACTCTATTTATCTAACTCATTGGTTTTTGATCAAGGTGCTGGTGAGTTTTTGGACAATTAAGGTAGGAGAAAAATATTTGGCGGGGGCAAGTTGGGAATTGTCTAGCGCGATCGCACTCCTTTTAGTTGGGGTTGTGATCGGGATTTCTACTGCCACGTATTACGGGGTTGAATTTCCGATGAGAAAAAGACTTAAGCGGTGGTTGGCATGATGGTTATTAAGAGTTACAGACTTAAACTGAGTATCGAAGCTTGCGAGATCCCCCCGGCTGCGCCGACCCCCTTGGTAAGGGGGTTTCGAGATTCGCATTTCTTTGACAGAAAATTATCCCAGCCGCTTGCGGCGTCACCCCTCTTTTTTAAGGGGGGAAGAGGGGATCAAGGGTCTAGTAATAAAATCTGTAAACCAAGTATCAAAGCTTGCGCAATCCCCCCGGCTGCGCCGACCCCCTTAGTAAGGGGGTTGAGAACTTTTCGATTATTTTTTGCAAACACCATCCCAGCCACTTGTGGCGTCACCCCCCTTACTAAGGGGCTAATCCTGTAGGGGTTTCAAATCGCTCCCTTGATTTTGCTGGGGTTCGGCGGTTAAGTCCTCAAAAGTGCGTTCGCAAGATCCTTGCTGTGAGGGGGTTCTGCAAAACCCCTACAAGGTTAGACTAAGGGGGGAAGGGGGGATTTCAGATCTAATTGTGTAATGTGCCAGTCCGAATTTATGTCAGGAGGGAATACAACATGAATAAAGTCCAGCAATACAGTAGTCTAACCGAGGTCGCCGACTTTTTCAGCGCCATCTCCAAAGACTACGTTAGCTTCTACGATAATCAATCCTTTTTAGGTCAATATTTCAGTCAACGCTTGGCGATTGTCTATCGCCATTTACGACAAGTATTAGAATCCCAGCCCAACCCCAAACTGCTGGATTTGGGTTGCGGGCCGGGGATGCTTTTCGATTATCTCCATCGCCAAGATCATCACAACTGGGAGTTTTGGGGGACAGATATCGCAGAGGGCATGATCCGGGAATGTACCCAAAAATTCGGACATCTCGACAATGCTCATTTTGCCGTAGGGCAAGTCCAAAATCCTGAATTTCCCGATCAAAGTTTTGATGCGGTTATCTGTTTAGGGGTTTTGGAATATCTAGAACCGGAGGCGGCGGAAGTGGCGATCGCCCAAATGAATCGTGTCCTCAAACCGAACGGTGTTCTAATTCTTTCGCTGACCAGTAATCACAGTCTTTATGGCTGGAATAAAAACCTGATTAGCAAAATAAAGCGATTGGTTAGTCAACTCAAAGGCAGAGCCTATCAGCCCAATGTGGGCGATGGTCGTCGATTTGAAGAACATAAAGTTCGTCGATTATTACTTGATCAGTCTTTGGATGAAGTTGAGACCGAATATTTTGGACTAAATCTACTGTTTCCGTGGGTGGACAATAAGTTTCCGAAGCTCTCAACTCAGTTGTATGGATGGTGCGATCGCCTCTTTGAACGTCGTTTACGCTGGCCCTATAGCGCGATGGTAATTAAAGCCAAGAAAAGTGAGTAAAACTGACTTGAATTCTATGAGAATATTGGCAGCTAATACCTCGAAACCACCCCGGTCATTGCTACGCTTGACTGCCCCTCCCAAGAGGGGATTTCTGACTAAACATCTCCTCTTGGGAGGAGTACCCCAGAGGGAGGAGGTGGGTTGACCCACTACGCTTTCTGGAGATAGTTTTTTCCATTTGCTCTTTACAAACTCATACGCTGTATTTATGTTGGAGAATCCATGATTAACGTCCTCACCGTCATTAATTTCGACCCCTTTGCTCTTGGTGAACTAGCTAAGACCGCGCCCACAACCGCCTCCCAAAAAGAAATTTGGCTCTCCGTACAAATGGGAACCGAAGGCAGTTGTGCTTATAACGAATCGAGCACCTTGTCGCTCTCAGGAGAGTTAGATTTTATGCTGTTCGATGCAGCAATTCAGCGACTAATCCAACGCCACGAAGCCCTCCGCACCACCTTCACCCCGGATGGCGACCGGATGTGTGTTGCTGATGCGCTCAGAATTGAACATCCTTTGGTCGATCTCAGCGATCTGAATGCCCCTGAGCAACAGGCTCAAATCCAAGCCATTAAACAACAAGCAGTAACGGAACCCTTCGATCTTGAAAAAGGGCCATTGTTTCGGGTGCAAACGCTCAAACTTGCCGCCCAAGAGCATCAAGTAATTTTGACCGCACACCATATTATTTGTGATGGCTGGTCGTGGGGTGTGTTGCTTCCGGAGTTGGGGGAGATTTACACCGCGTTAGTGAACGGGACTGAGCCGGAGTTGGAAGCGGTCACCCAATTGAGTGACTATGCATTTTTGCTAGAGTCCGAAGTTGATAGCCCGGAGATGGTTGCAACGTTGGACTATTGGCGATCGCTTTACGCTGAAAATATCCCAGTTCTCGACTTTCCCAGCGATCGCCCCCGACCGCCCCTGCGCTCCTTTGCCGCTGCCCGCGAAGATTGGGACTTGTCCGCTGACCTGATCAGCGCCGTCAAAAAACTGGGAGCCAAGCGCAAATGCAGCTTTATGACGACGCTCCTGTCGGCGTTTGAAGTGTTCCTGTACCGCATCACCGGGCAAACGGATATTCCCTTAGGGGTCTTTGCCGCAGGTCAGGCGGCAGTGGGGGAATTTTGCCTGGTGGGTCATTGCGTAAATACGTTGCCGCTGCGCAGCCAGGTTGATCCCAACTGCTCGTTTAATAACTATCTCAGCACTCGCAATAGTCAGATTCTGGATGCCTACGATCATCAGCAATTCACGTTTGGGGATTTGGTTAAAAATTTGTCGATGGCCCGTGATCCCAGCCGCATCCCCCTGATTCCGATCATCTTCAACATTGACCAGGGTTTGCCGCCAGATCAAATGCCGTTTGAAGGGTTAACGATCGCCCAGACGACCAACCCTCGAGCGTTCGAGAACTTCGAGATGTTTATCAATGCCACCGAACTCAACGGGGTGGTGACATTGGAATGTCAGTACAGCACAGCATTATTTGATGCCAGCACCATTCGTCAGCGTTTGGCAGAATTTCAGACTTTGCTAGAAGGGATGGTTGCGAACCCTGATCAGCCCTTGCATTCGCTGCCGTTGCTACCAACCTCAGAAATGGTTCAGTTACAGCAGTGGAACCAAACTGCTGTAGAGTTCCCCCACGATCGCTGCATCCATCACCTCATCGAAGCCCAAGCCACCCAAACCCCCGAAGCGATCGCCATTCAATTCAACACCGAGCAACTCACCTATCAAGCCCTGAACCAAAAAGCCAATCAACTGGCGGGCTACCTCCAAGCCCAAGGCGTCCAAACCGAGCAACTCGTGGGCTTATGCTGCGATCGCAGTCTAGAAATGATGGTGGGTTTGCTCGGCATCTTGAAAGCGGGCGCGACCTATGTACCCATTGACCCCGCTTATCCCCGCGATCGCATTGCTTGGATGTTGGAGGATGCCCAGATTTCTCTATTACTAACCCAAGCTCATTTGCAAAGCGAACTCCCTGAAACGTCAGCTCAGATTATCCGGTTGGATGCAGATTGGGAGGCGATCGCTGCTGTCCAGTCCGGCATTGCAAATATCACCAGCGATGCTACCGCCACAAACCTGGCCTATGTGATCTACACCTCTGGCTCCACAGGCAAACCCAAAGGTGTCCAATTACAACATCAAAGCGTGGTCAACTTTTTAACCACAATGCGAGAGAAACCGGGACTTAACGCCGATGATATGCTCTTGGCCGTGACCACACTCTCTTTTGATATTGCGGTTCTAGAACTGTTCTTACCGCTGACCGTGGGCGCCACAGTGTTACTCGCCAGCCGCGATCAAGCCCGCGATGGTAATGCACTGCTGCAAATCCTGCAAACGGCTGGTGTCACCGCGATGCAAGCCACCCCCACCACTTGGTCGATGCTGTTGGCAACGGGTTGGCAGGGTTCCAAAAATCTCAAAGTGCTCTGTGGTGGCGAGGCGTTGCCGCCAACTTTAGCAGCGCAGCTTACGTCCAAGGTCAAGGAACTGTGGAACATGTATGGGCCGACAGAAACCACTATCTGGTCAGCAGTCAGCGCGATCGCTGCCCAAACGGAGACGATTACGATTGGTCAGCCGATCGCCAATACACAGCTCTATGTATTGGATGCTAATTTGCAGCAACTCCCCATTGGTGTGCCAGGGGAACTCTACATCGGCGGGTCAGGCTTGGCGCGAGGCTATATCAACCGCCCGGATCTAACAGCAGAAAGGTTTGTACCCAACCCCCTTGCACCTAATGAACGGATTTATCGCACTGGAGATCTGGCGAAATGGCGACCCGATGGCCGGGTAGAATGCCTGGGTCGGGTGGACTATCAGGTGAAAGTGCGCGGCTTCCGGATTGAGCTGGGGGAAATTGAGGCGGTGTTAGCCCAGCATCCAGATGTGAAGGAAGCGGTGGTTGTGGTGCGAGAAGACCAGCCGGGTGAGAAGGTGCTTTGCGGTTACTTTGCGCCTGTTCCAGGCATTGAGCCAGAAGCTTACAACCGCCTTGCAGATATCCGAGAATTTTTGCGATCGCAACTGCCGGACTATATGGTTCCCACTCAATTTATGGTGCTGGCGGCCTTGCCCTTGACCCCCAATGGCAAAGTTGATCGCAAGGCGCTGCCCAAACCTGATATTGCGGGTCAGATAGCAACGAACTACACTGCCCCACGGACTGATGTGGAGTGCCAGATTGCAGATATCTGGGCTGAAGTGTTGGGTCTAGAGCAAGTGGGCATTCATGACAACTTTTTTGATCTCGGTGGCTATTCCTTGCTAGCGGTGCAGATTGTTGCGCGGGTACGCCAGAACTTGAACGTAGAAATTCTGTTGCCCCAACTCTTTGAGTTGCCAACGATCGCGGCTCTGGCTAAACGAATTGAAGCGCTACGCTGGGCGGCTCAGGATATAACAGCTCCCGCTGATCAGGATGAAGGTGACGAAGTGGCGGAAGCTTTACCGACAGAGCGCACAAGCAGCGAAACCACGTTGGATGACTTGCTGCAAACCCTGCAACAACAATCAGTTCAACTGTGGCTAGAGGGCGATCGCCTCCGTTATCACACTGCCAGCAAGGGTCTAACGCCAGAATTGCAAGGACAAATCCACGCCCAGAAGTCGGCGATCGTGGCGTTTCTGCGACAAGCCCAAAGTAGCAACCAGTCGCAACTGCCGCCCATTGAACCTATCGATCGCAAAGGTACGCTGCCCCTCTCCTTTGCCCAGCAGCGTTTCTGGTTTTTGCAGCAGTTTGAACCGGAGAGCACGGCCAACAATATGCCTGTGGTGGTGCGGTTCAAGGGGAATTTAGATCTGGATATTCTGCACCAAAGCCTAAAAGCCGTGATGGCGCGTCAAGAGGTGTTCCGCAGTCGCTTCCCGTTGGTGGCGGGTGAGCCTCAGGTGGTGATTGAAGGGGCGATCGCGGTCAATGTCCCGGTTGAAGATCTTCGCCCTGTCCCTGTTGCTGAGCGGGAAGCCGAAGCCCATCGTTTGGCTACCTTGGAAGCCCGTCGCCCATTCGATTTACTGCATGGCCCGGTGGTACGGATCAAGCTGTTCCAAGTCCAGGATGCAGAATATCTGCTGATTTGGAATATGCACAGCATCATCTGCGATGGGGCGTCATCAGATGTGTTTTACCAGGACTTCACGGCGATTTACACGGCCTTAGCCACCGGCCAACCCCTCAGGCTGCCAGATTTGCCGATTCAATATGTGGACTATGCCCATTGGCAGCGGCAATGGTTGCAAGGGGAAGTACTGGAGCGTCAACTCACCTATTGGACAGAGCTGCTGGCGGGGGATTTACCCATTCTGCAATTGCCCTATGACCATTTGCCACCCTTGGGCATGCAGACGTATCGGAGCGATCGCTGTGCGCGGATGCTCTCACCCCAGCTCAACCAGGACTTGCAGCAACTCAGTCAAGACTTCGGCGCAACCCTGTTTATGACCCTGGCAGCGACGTTTGAGATTATGCTCTATCGCTATGCCCATCCGGATGAGGTGGTTTTGAGTTTTGCCAGTGCGGGGCGGGCGCAGGTGGAAACGGAGCGGTTGATGGGCTTCTTCTCCAATACGCTGGTGATGCGCACGGATTTGAGTGGCAATCCCACGTTTCGAGCGCTTCTAGAGCGGGTCAAAGCGGATTCCCTCGAAACCTACAGCAATCAAGACTTACCCTTTGAGCGCTTAATCCAAGAGCTGCCCCCCGAACGGCAACTGCCGTCGCGATCGCCCCTGTTGCAAGTCAAGTTTGCCCTCAATCCACCCTGGACTCAAGGGCGCGGTATGGCTCCGGTTGAGCTGTCCGAATTAACGATCACATCCTTGTTTGGCTACATCTACCACGGCATGACCAAGTACGACATTTTGATGGTGATGCGGGAGCAAGAAGAAGGCTTGGGGATGGTGTTTGGCTACAACACGCATATCTTTGAGCCCCAGACCGTCGAGGCCATGCTGGACTATATGGAGAATCTGCTTCACGGCATTGTGGCGAATCCCGATACGCCGATTGCTGAGTTGCCCATGCTCTCGGCAACCGAGCGCGATTGGCAACTGAGCCAACAGCATCCGGGTTTATCTGGCCAGACTGCTCCCATCACCACCTATCTCCTCGATCGCTATCATCAGCTTGTACCTCGGGGCGCAGTGGGGACAGTGTATGTGGAGGAAGCGATCGCAGATCATTGCAGCATTCCCCATCCTTTCAGCAATGTTCTAGATGCCCGGCTCTACAACACAGGCGAACTCGCCCGCTATCGCACCGATGGCACATTACAGCGTCTCGGCTCTCAAGATGAGCAGGTTTATGTTCGCGGCTTCCGTTTAGAAATTGAAACACTCGTTGCGGCGCTGACTCAGATGTCTGCGATCGCTGATTGTGTGGTGATACAAAATCCGTTTTGTCTGCACCAAGAATCAAAGACTCCGCAGGGCAGGGAAACCCAGCCCCTACAGCAGGAGGATTCTTCGGTCTCCGAAGTCGGATTGAGTATGATATCCCAGCCCAACGCTGAGCAGGAAACCACTCTAATCGCTTATGTCGTCTGTGCGGAAGGTGCTCAAGCACAACCAGAGCAGTGGCTGGCGCATCTTAAGCAAACCCTGACGGAATATTTAATCCCTACTGCTTTTGTGATACTCCCCGCTTTACCGATGAGATCCGATGGCCGAGTCGATCGCGCTGCTCTGCCTGCGCCCCAAGCCGCGGATTTTGTCAGTACGACCAACTATGTCGCACCCAGTAGTGAACTAGAGCAACAACTGGCGCAGATTTGGACAGAGACCTTGCAGCTTGAGCAGGTGAGTGTACAGGATAACTTCTTTGATCTTGGGGGGAGTTCACTTCTGGCCATTCAAGCGATCGCGCAAATTCAGACTCAGTTGCAATTGCAACTGCCCATGAATCAATTACTCAAGTCACCCACCATTGCAGATTTAGCGGCAGCGATCGCAGGTGATTCGGGGCAACAACAGCGCTATGACAACTACATCAAACCGATTCGAACCCAAGGCAATAAACAACCCTTGTACTTTATCCATGTGGTAGCTGATGAATATCTGCAACCCCTGAAAACACATCTTAGCCCTGACTATCCGCTTTACAGTATTTCTAAAATTGATCAATTTATTGCGGGCTTGCTCTCCAATCAATACCAATCCTTTGCAGAGATCGAAACCACCGTTGAAGCCTTGGCAACAGAATATGTGGCGGCGTTGCTTGATTTCCAACCTGATGGTCCGTATCATTTGCTGGGTATTTCCTTTGGGGGCTTGATCGCCTATGAGATGGCGATTCAGCTCCAAGCACAAGGCCAGGAAGTTGAGCAGTTGATTTTGTTGGATACCCTGAGTAACCGCGATCGCGCCCGTCTGGGTCGTCGTCACCAACTTCTCCGCTACGCCAAGAACGTGCAAAAGTTTGGTCTGGGCTATGTGAAAGAGAAGGTGAAATGGCAGGTTTCTAAGCTTCAGCAGGGAACAATCCAGCGTCGTCAAATTGCGGCTCAAACGGAGGATAGCGTAATTCCTGAACCGGAGTCTGGACCAGACTATGAGCTGATTCACCATATCTTGGAGTTTCACAAAGGGTTAGCCCTGGCCTATGATGCACCGCAGTATCACGGGTCAATTACGCTGATCCATGCAATCGATGAAGGCTTACCCGTTGCAGGCTGGCAAGAGCTAACCGATGAGCATATCCAAATTTGCAATGTGGCAGGTACACACCTTGGCATGTTCCAAGAGCCGTATATTCAAGAGCTGGTTAAGACGTTGCAGGACATTACAGGCTGAAGGCTTTAGAGCGTAACCCGGTGGTTATGGATGCGATCGCTCATATGGGGCGATCGCAGAGATTCATACTGCAATGGTGATTTGGTTTTGACACACCAGTGAGTGTCATCACAACAAAATGTTGATCGTCAAACTTAACCTCAAAACAAGCAACATCTAATCACTTTTTATCACTTTTTAGATATTTTCGATTACTGGGGGTTTTGTCATAGTTAACTTAACGCAGCCAAAACAACGTTATCCAGGAGCATCGTTAATATGAACAGCTTCCTCCCTAACCTAATCGCTTCTGCCCTAATCACCACTCTCAATATAGATGAATTCACAAAAACATCTATGGATAAATAAAAGCCTACGCTTGCTGAACATGCTGGGTGGTTACATCATCAATATCCTTGTCTTTATGAAGCATTTGTAGATCAGCCTAAGTCAATAAAACGAATAGTGACAAGTAGTTATATACAGGTTAATTACGCTAACTAGATCAGTGAATAAATTAAGCTGACAACCATGCTTTTTAACTTCTCAATCAAAGACTAATTTCATCAAGGAATGATTCCAAAACTGTAATGCGCACCGTCTAAACATCACTCATCATCTTATTGAATTAATTCGATCGCATATTCCCTGACCAATCTCCTCGTCAACTCTGCCTTCTCTCCTCAACGCTTTCTTCCTACCCAAATACACAAATCTAGCTCCAAGCTCTAGTCTACATACCTCCTGAGTTTAGTTGGCTTTGTTTTTGCTCCATTCCTTTACGTGATTGGGCTAAATCCCCTATGGCTTCAACTCCTCTAGGCTTATATCTTCTAAACCCAAAAATCTCAATCACATCCCAATTTTTTCTTCCTTCGACCCCACTCACATTCAGCTTACTTACTGCCATGAATACCTTAACCGCTGTTGATTTTTCTCCCTTGGCTTTAGGCGAACACGCTCATACTGCACCAACCACCGCATCTCAACAAGAAATTTGGCTCTCGGTGCAAATGGGTCAGGACGCTAACTGTGCCTATAACCAATCGAAAACCTTGTCACTTTCAGGGGAATTCAATTTCGCCATATTTGATGCAGCGCTCCAACAACTGATTCAGCGTCATAAAGCGCTTCGCACCACATTCACCCCAGATGGTCAAGAGATGTGCATTGCGGATCAGTTGCAGATTGAGCATCCCTTGCTCGATCTCAGCCATCTGAGTACCCCAGAGCAAGATGTTCACATCCAAGCCAGCCAACAACAGGCCATAACAGAACCTTTTGACCTCGAACGGGGGCCACTCTTTCGGGTGCAAACGCTCAAACTTAATGCTCAGGAACATCAGGTGATTCTGACCGCACACCAGATTGTTTGTGATGATTGGTCTTGGGAGGTATTACTGTCAGAGCTGGGGGAGATTTACACCGCGCTGGTAACGGGGACTGAGCCGGAACTTGATGCCGTCACACAACTGAGTGACTACGCATTGGCCCAGGCAGTCCAGGCGAATCGCCCTGAGATGGCTGCAAACTTAGACTATTGGCGATCGCGCTACGCCGATACGGTTCCCATCCTCGATTTTCCCACCGATCGCCCCCGACTGCCCCTACGCTCCTTTGCTTCACAACGGGAAGATTGGCAATTGCCAGCTGACTTGGTCGCAGCGATCAAACAACTGGGAGCGAAGCGCCAATGCAGTTTTACAACGACAATCCTTGCGGCGTTTGAAGTGTTTTTGCATCGGGTGACTGGCCAAACGGATATTCCCTTGGGGAATTTTGCAGCAGGTCAAGCCGCAGCGGGTGAGTCTTGCTTGGTGGGTCATTGTGTAAATACATTACCGCTGCGAAGTCAGATTGACCCCAGCCGCTCATTTAACGACTATCTCTGCATTCGGAACACCCAAATCCTCGATGCTTACGATCACCAGCAATTCCAATTCGGGAATTTGGTGGAAAACCTCTCAATGCCGCGCGATCTGAGCCGTATTCCCCTGATTCCCATCGTCTTCAATATTGCGCAGAAGCAAGATCTGGTGCCATTTGCAGGATTAACGAGCACTCAAACCAGTATTCCCCGTGCCTACGGAAATTTCGAGATGGTGATCAACGCCACGGAACTCAACGGGGTGGTAACGCTGGCATGTCAGTACAGCACGGCGCTGTTTGATGCCACAACCATTCGTCAGCGGCTGGCAGAATTTCAAGCCTTGCTAGAGGGTATGGTTGCGAACCCGGAGCAACCTTTACACGCATTGCCCCTCTTACCTGCGAGCGAACGAGCCCAATTGGCGCAATGGAACCAGACGAGCATGGAAATCCCCCCCGATCGCTGCATCCATCATCTTGTTGAAGACCAAGCCGCGCGAACCCCGGAGGCGATCGCGGTTCGATTTGGTAATGACCAGCTAACCTATCAAGTTCTGAACCAAAAAGCCAATCAATTGGCGGGCTATCTCCAAGCCCAGGGCGTTCAAACCGAGCAACTCGTGGGCTTGTGCTGCGATCGCAGTCTAGAAATGCTGGTGGGTTTGCTCGGCATCCTGAAAGCGGGCGCGACCTATGTGCCCATTGACCCGGCTTATCCCCGCGATCGCATTACTTGGGTGCTGGAAGATGCCCAAATTTCTCTGCTGTTGACCCAAGCCCATTTGCAAGATGAGCTACCGGAAACATCTGCACAGATGATCCGGTTGGATGCAGATTGGGGAGCGATCGCAGCAGCGCATTCAGGGACGGTTAATATCACCAGTGATGTCACCCCGACCAATCTGGCGTACATCATTTATACCTCGGGTTCAACAGGCAAACCGAAAGGGGTGCAATTACAGCACCAAAGCGTGGTCAACTTTTTGCTCACGATGGGCGAACAACCCGGACTCAACGCCGATGATCTGCTGCTGGCAGTGACAACCCTCTCCTTTGATATCGCGGTTCTGGAACTGTTCTTACCCCTAACGGTGGGGGCAACAGTGTTATTGGCCAGCCGCGCTCAAGCCCGAGATGGCAATGCCCTTTTGCAACTCTTGCAAACCGAAAATGTGACGGTGATGCAAGCTACTCCCACAACTTGGTCAATGCTGTTGGCAATGGGTTGGCAGGGGTCGCCGCAGCTCAAGATACTCTCAGGGGGTGAAGCCTTAACCCCCGCTTTGGCAGAGCGGCTTGCGCCTAAGGTTAAAGAACTCTGGAATATGTATGGGCCAACCGAAACCACGATCTGGTCTTCGATCAGTGCGATTGATGCTCAAACGAAAACAATTACCATTGGTCAACCGATCGCCAATACGCAACTGTATGTTCTGGATGCCAATTTACAGCAGCTCCCCATTGGCGCACCAGGAGAACTCTATATCGGCGGGGCAGGCTTGGCGCGGGGTTATATTAATCGACCGGAGCTGACGGCAGAGCGGTTTATTCCCAATCCCTTCGTGCCAGGGGAGCGGATCTATCGGACGGGGGATCTGGCGAAGTGGCGACCCGATGGCCGGGTGGAATGCCTGGGTCGAGTGGACTATCAGGTCAAAGTGCGGGGCTTCCGGATTGAACTGGGGGAAATTGAAGCGGTGCTGACCCAGCATCCTGATGTCAAGGAAGCGGTGGTCGTGGTGCGGGAAAATGAGCTGGGGGAAAAGAACCTCTGTGGCTACTTCTCTCCGGTTCCAGGCATTGAGCCAGAATCCTACGATCGCCTGGCAGATGTGCGGGAATTGTTGCGATCGCAACTTCCAGACTATATGGTTCCCAGCCAATTTATGGTGCTGCCCGCGTTGCCCTTAACCCCCAATGGCAAAATCGATCGCAAGGCGCTACCCCAGCCCGATATTGCAAGTCAAATGGCGGCGAACTATGCTGCCCCTTGCACGACAGTGGAGCGTCAACTTGCGGAGATTTGGGCTGAGGTACTGGGTCTTAATCAGGTGGGTCTTCATGACAACTTCTTCGATTTGGGGGGTCATTCCCTGCTTGCCGCGCATCTCCTCAGCGAAATTGAGCAACAACTCGATTACGCCGTCTCCCTTGGCACCCTGTTTCAACATCCCACGCTTAAGGCGCTAGCTGATTACCTTGAGCAAGATACCGTTCCCTCGCTCCCAAAATGTGTGATTCCGATTCAGGTTACAGACGCGAACACACCACCGCTCTTCTGTGTTCATGTCTTGGGTCGTAACTTATCCTTTTTTAAGCCATTGGCCCAATACTTAGAGCACAACACACTCTACGGGCTGGTTTCAGGGGTTGTAAGTGGTGATCCAGAATCGCCCCATCCTCGGGATATCCAAGCCTGGCAGGGTGACAGAAGGGGTCAGAAAGTAGAGAGGGCAAGCGATATAGCTCGCCGACCTTTATTGTAAAAGGTGCTCCAACGACGGTTGATTTGCAAAAGTTGCTGAACAGTTTTGTTGCACAAT
>JAAHHN010000121.1 GCA_010672165.1 Spirulina sp. SIO3F2
TATCGTCCTCTACGGTAGTCCTTACGGACGAGATTGGTTACAACGTCATTGCCCCAAACATCTCCCCTGGTTCTTTAGCTATGGTCAGACACCAAGCGCCCAAGCCTTAGCGATGGATGCGGTGTTTGGGAAAGAGACTAATCCATCAGCACAATTGCTGGGGTTCATATAACTGGTCTTAATCATCGGCTTGTTCTCAAACCCAACTTGACTCAGCCGCCCCTAAACGTATTGCTGACGCCATCCATAACCTCAATAAACCTTATACATGGCCTGCTTTTATGCCGATTACACTCTCAAAAAAGAAAATCAGCAATTGATGTATTCGTTCGACATCATCGTTGCGGCTAGAGGGCTGAACCCTTTTATCAGCAAGTTAGTCCTAGAGAGGTGTTATAGCGTCTCATGACTTGCTCAAAAGTACAAACAGACTTTAGCAGACCACCTCGGTCTTAGCCTCTCAAAGTCACCGTAAATCGGTCACACCCAAGATTTGGAATTCTTATCAGTGTTAATCAGCGAAGTGTAGCTATCTATACTGAATAATGAACCGAAGTTTATCCACTGGGTTGCTCTTCTGGGAGCATCTTCGCTGAGGATCAGCGTCTTATTCGTATCCACTACCACGCGACATAGCCTAATCATGACGGTCCATACCTTGCCTGCTCCAACCCCCTCTACATCTCCCCTCCCTTGCAATAGCAGCCTAGTTTACTCGATTGATCTGCTTCGAGATGAGGCTCGCCAGTTAGTCGAGCGTGGCATTATTAGCCGCAAACAGCCCATTTATGTCCTCTGCCAATATATCCCTGCCCGGGAATGGGTCTGGGTTGAGTGCGAATTAGAGAAATGTGATTATCTCCTGCGCGATCGCATCGCTGACCTCATTGCTCACGAAGATTGGTCAAACGATTGATATTAGTAGCTGATTGAGCGCCATAACACAGCATTTTGCTTAATCTGCCTCCAGGTTGGCAAGATACAGGTTCAAATCCTCGATTAAGCGGGGCAACTCTGCTTCGCCGCTCAGCCGAATCTTATCATCTCGCACAGTGATCAGCACTTTGGCAGCAAAGGGACTGGGATAGATATTTGGATTGCAAAACGCCTCAAAGAATACTGCTCCCATTGAGCGGTATTCCATATTGTTTTTGGGCTGCGGCCGTGAGCGCTGCCCTCCCTGACTCTGTTGAGAAGTAGTGGTCTTGAGTTCTTGCATCAACTCTGCGATCGCCCTCTTGAGACCCTGTGCTGACTCGGCAGCGAACGTAAAGGTGATGGAACCTTGGAGTAAATTAATAGTGAATGGGCTGGGCATAAACCCTTGCGCTGAACGCCTAAACCTTGAGTAAGTTGGAAGAATAGATATCTCCTCCGGCAAGACTACCAGTTAACCTTAGCTGGCATCAGTCTGGCTTAACAAATCACCATAATGGTAGTAGATATCTAATGTAAGAACGGGAATAGTCAGTCTTCAACAAACAACTATTGTTATATGACTCCAGAAGATGCGGCATCACCCCCGCGGATGATCGAGATCAACGCCATGGCAGTCATCATCTCTCCCAAGGAGAGTTAGACCCATCACCATAACCTTTGCAGATAATCACAGAGCAATAAATGCACCATCACTGTCGCAATGGGGCAAGTTCGAGATACTGAAATTGTTGATCATCTAGCACTCACTGCTCCCATCCCCCATGAACTTTGCGCTGAATGCAATCGCCAACAATAGCATCCCTTCTGTAGCGCCTACCCAAGCTGCATCACCTGACACTACCCAGACATCAACAGCCAATGCGATCGCTCATAAGATTCACCAGCGCAATCACCCCCTCAATCAACTCTTAATTAATACAGCACGACAGCTTGGTTTTAAGGACTCAATGGCTTTGGCGAATACCGATCTACGAGGCCTTGACCTCACTCGTGCTCACCTCAACAACGCCAACCTTATGGGGGCAGATTTACAAGGCACGGGCCTTTATAAAGCTGAACTCAATAATGCTCAACTGGATGGTGCGAATTTAACCCAAGCTGACCTCAATGGCGCATCATTACAGAATGCTCAGCTCAGTAATACTCAGCTCCAAAATGCTCACCTCCTCGGAGTTGACTTCCGCAATGCGGACTTAACGGGAGCAAATCTAAGTCACGCACTCTTGATTCAAGCTGATTTGCGTGGCGCTGACTTGCGGAATGCAGACTTGACCGAGACAGACTTGATGGATGCCAATGTGGAGAATGCCCACTTTGGCAATAATGCAGGCATGACCGCAACTCTAATGGTGGATCTCCATCGTCGTGGTGCCCTCCACACGATTTAAGCCGCTTTGTTCGTTCGAAGAAAAAAATCAATTAATCCAATCAGCCACCGCCTCACGTCTTAGACTCTGCCCGATCTTCATGCCTTCGGCTTGTATGGCCGGCAAAATAAGATTCATCATCCTAACCAAATTTCAAATCATTGCGATGACTAGCTGATAGTCTTTATTTCTTGCGGATGATAAACAGGGTTTCAACATTTGAAGATTGAACCACTCGAACTTGCATTAGTTTGTATAAAAAAAGGGTAGAAGATGTTGAATCTTCTACCCTGTCTTATCGTTTTTCCGAAGGGGTCTACAACTGCTTCACTTCATTGGATAGCTGACCTACCACATCCTTAGCGCTACCAAAGAGCATCATGGTTTTGTCTTTGAAGAACAGCTCGTTTTGTACACCCGAGAAGCCCGTGCCCATGCCGCGCTTAATCACGATCGCATGTTTGGCGCGATCGACTTCCAGGATCGGCATGCCGTAAATCGGGCTGCCCTTATCATGGCGAGCAGCAGGATTCACCACATCATTCGCACCAATGATCAATGCCACATCGGTTTGATCAAACTGGGGATTAATGTCATCCATGTCATAGAGCTGGGGATAGGGCACATTGGCTTCCGCAAGCAATACATTCATATGACCAGGCATCCGACCTGCCACCGGGTGGATGGCATATTTCACTTCCACACCTTTTCCTTCAAGGTGATCCACCAGCTCCTTCACGGTGTGTTGAGCCTGAGCCACCGCCATGCCATAACCGGGAACAATTACCACCGAGCGGGCATAACCGAGCATCATTGCCCCTTCTTCAGGGTCAATGCTCTTAACGGTTTGAGTTGTGCCCACGGCAGCACCAGCCACAGCAGCGCCGCCAGACTCCGAACCAAAACCTGCAAAGAGCACATTCAGCAGAGAGCGGTTCATTGCTTTACACATGATTTGGGTGAGGATAATCCCCGATGCCCCCACCAATGCCCCAGCGATGATCAGCATATTGTTACCCACCACAAAGCCTGCGGCAGCGGCGGCTAAACCGGAATAGGAGTTCAGCAGCGAGATCACCACAGGCATGTCACCACCGCCGATGGGGATTACAAAAGCAACTCCGAGAATCAGGGAGACCAGCACCAAGCCGAAGAACAGCAACAGATTACTGGGTTCCACCAGGAAGTAGCCGCTACCGACCAAGAAACCTGCCGCAACCAGGGCATTGAGAGGCTGTTGCAAGGGGAAGATAAAGGGCGCACCGGGCAGGATGCCCTGGAGCTTCCCGAAGGCAACCAAGCTGCCGGTCAGGGTGACACCACCAATCAGCACACCGAGGATAATGGTTACCAAGGAGGTTGCAGAAAGGTTTGCACCCGTGCCGAGCAAGCGCCAAAATTCGGCGATCGCCACCAATGCTGACGCCGCACCGCCCAAACCGTTAAAGATACCGACCATCTGGGGCATGGCGGTCATCTCCACGCGGTAAGCTCCGATCGCACCAATCACGGAACCGAGCACAATGCCTGCAAAAATCATGCCGTAGTTGAGCACCTGCTGCTCTAGGAGCGTGGCCACTACGGCCAACAGCATCCCCACCGCCGCGAGTTGATTACCCCGGCGGGCAGTGGCGGGAGAGCCGAGTTGCTTGAGTCCCACAATAAACAGGGATGCAGCCACCAAATAGCTCAGTTGAATCCCGCTCGGGAGAAATTCAGTCCAATTCATCGTTGTGTTGACTCCCTTATTTCTTGAACATCAATAACATGCGATCGGTGACCAGAAAGCCACCGACAACATTGATGGTGGCAAGCACCACCGCGATTAATCCCAGCACTACACTGAGGTTCCAGCCCAACGCGCCGGAGACGAGGATCGCACCGAGAACCGCGATCCCTGAGATGGCATTGGCCCCAGACATCAGAGGTGTGTGCAAGGTGGGGGGAACTTTGTTGATCACCTCAAACCCCACAAAGGAGGCGAGGACAAACACAAACAAACAGGAAATTAGCGTTGCTGTTGTCATGGCAATCACGACCGATGACGGTCGGGGGTTAAGGGATATTTCGAGGGGATTAGTCCCCCCTACCCCCCTTCGTAAGGGGGAGTACGCCGCAAGCGGCCGAGATGAATTTTGGAGAAAGATGTTCTGATTCAGAACTCCCTTAAATGGAACTTAAGACAATAATTCGGTCATTCCGTAGCGCGGGCATTGTGCTGGCCACAGGCTGATCAATCACTCGCTATTACGGAACTAATTTTTTAACCTTACATATCAGAGGCTTAGCACAGCTAGGGGGATCGCGTCAGTTTAGATGCCAATGCAATCAAGTGATAAGCCATACGCTCACTTACGACACCATCGGTTGTACATCCTGCTGTATAGATGCTTCCAACGCTGCCTTCACCCGAGCATTACGAATCTCGCCTGCATGGGTGATGCAGGTTGCGTCCACAATGTCATCTTCAAAATCGAGCTTGAGACCCTCCTCGCCCAGGAGATATTGCACCAGGGTGGAGATGTTTTTGCCGTAGAGTTGGCTAGCATGGACGGGCATTGTGGCTGGCAAGTTAGTGGGACCGAGCACCATCACGCCCTGGTGGACAATATCTTTGCCCCCTTCAGTGACTTGGCAATTGCCCCCTTGACCCGCAGCCAGATCAACAATCACCGAACCGGGTTTCATCCCTTCAACCATTTCCTGGGTGACCAGCAATGGTGCTTTTTTCCCCGGTACTTGTGCAGTGGTGATCACCACGTCTGAAGCGGCTACATGTTCAGCCATCACTTGCTGGGTTTTCTGCTTAGCGGCTTCAGAAACTTCCTTGGCATAGCCGCCTTCAGCGACGGTGTCCTCTTCCAGGTTGACCTCAACGAACTTTGCCCCAAGACTTTGGACTTCCTCTTTCACCGCAGGGCGGATGTCGAAGGCTTCAACCACAGCCCCCAAACGACGGGCTGTCGCGATCGCCTGCAAACCGGCCACCCCAGCCCCCATGACAAAAACCTTAGCAGGTCGAATTGTGCCAGCTGCGGTGGTCAACATCGGGAAGAACTTGGGTAAGGCGGCGGCGGCCATTAACACGGCTTTATAGCCGGCAATCCCCGCTTGGGAAGAGAGGGCGTCCATGCTTTGGGCTCGGCTGGTGCGGGGGATCATTTCCATACCAAAGGCCGTGATATTGCGTGCTGCCAGCCATTGCACCCCTTCGGGATTCCCCAGCGGGTTAAGCAAGCTCACCAGTGCGACACCATCCCGAAGTAGACCCACTTCTTCAAGGGTCGGGGGGGCAACTTTAAGCAATAAGTCTGCGGTGCCCCAGAGTTCAGGTTTGGTTCCTGCTACAGTGACACCGGCCGCTTCATAATCCGCATCACTGAAAAAGGCTCCTTCGCCAGCGCCAGTTTCTACTGTGATGTCCCAGCCTTTCTTGACTAAACGAGCCGCAACGTCTGGGGGCAGCGCCACCCGACGTTCGCCGATCTCGATAGCCTCACGCGCGATCGCAATTTTCATAACACCTCCTGGTTAGTGAGTTCAGGTTAATGAGTTCAGGTCACAAATGCCCCATCAGCGCCCTCGCCACCGCAGCTAAAAGCCACTAGCTGGGGTGGTGTGGAGGAATATCACCGCTAGCAATGAGAAAATATGAACGTAGAGAAAAGCGTTGCAGTTTAGTTTGACTGATTGCATCGTATGTTGATCCCCACTCAGAAAGAGGATTTTTCAACTTGTCTTTAGCTAGAGCTACAGATATTGCAACAGGAGATGTCAAATCTGCACCAAAGGGTTAAGTTTCTTTGAGTTCAGCCTGCTGAACTCCAGCTGGGAACATAACAGTCAACACAAACTTCTGATATAGTCAAGAAACGTTACCGAACGTAAGATATTCTGCTTTAAACGCCGCTTGTGGCTCAAAACCGCCTATGTTCTTCCTCAACACACTCAAAAAACATTTACCCAAGATTGCCGGTGCGACTGCCTGTCTCCTCGCGGCGACCCCCTTCGTTGCTTATGGTGATGGCTTAACTATCTTTAGCGGTGTGAATACCGAGCTGACATTTGAATCTGATTTCAATAGCCGGAATTCTCGGAATGCTCGCTATCGGTTGCGAATTCCTTCTAAGCGCGTTGAAAATAAGGTCTCGCAGGTCTCAATTTATATTCCTGACTACTACGGTGAGATGGATCAGCGCATGCGGGATTTAGTATGTGTGGAGAACTGTGAGGAGATTGAGGGCGAACTCAGCAATCGTATCTTGCGCTTTGAAGATGCGGATGATCGGGATGATGCCATCGAAATCGGCTACGGCCGGAAGTTCAAAAAAGAAGCTGCCCTTGGTAACGTCACAATCGAAGAAAACTGCTTTGAAGATTGGCAAGGGAATGATCTGGTGACCTTCCATTGCCTCCGAATGCCGCTTCAGGAGTCGATTGAACCCCGCACCCCCATTCAGATTAAACTTTCCCATCTTCGGAACCCGGATTTTGATGGTACATTCTATTTCCATGGCCTATTGGTCACTTGCCTAGATGAAGGCGGTTGCTTCACCGATCCTGAGCATCGTCCGGTCAATGATTCCCCCACCTTTGAAGAGTTCCGTCGCGGCAGCATTGAGTTTGTGGGGACTTGGATTGTGACGGTTGGCAGTTAAATCTGCTTGAGTCAGTTCTGAACCCCAAGTCATAGTATTTACCTAAAAGAGCACGATTTATAATCGTGCTCTTTGGGTTTTTAACTGGGCATTTGCGATTTATATTCTCTTTAGGGAAATTGTTGTGGATTAGATTTAGGGTGGTTTAGTAGATAAGTTGTTCATTATCAGCCTGATGCAGCACGATAAACGTAGCGTGACGATCGCATTCTAACATTCACAATTTTGGGAGTCCCCCCCAGCTCATGTTTATCCAGTTCAGTCAACGATTCACACGCTTATTCTCAGCCAGTCTCCCCTTAGCGATCGCCACCCTCTGCACCGCTGCCCCCCTTGCCATTGCCCAAACCCCGTTCCGGTTTGTGGCCATTGGCGACATGCCCTATTCAGAAGCAGAACAGGATGCCTTTAATACAGACATTCGACGGGCAATTTCAGCGGCTGATGTGCCGTTTGTGGTGCATTATGGTGACCTTAAAGGTGGGGGTGAATCTTGCACAGATGCCCTGTTAACCGCTCGACGCAACGATATTGAAAGCTTGCACCCCGATCGCGTTTTTTACACGCCTGGTGACAACGAATGGACAGACTGCGATCGTGATTTTCTGGATGTGCAGTTTTCTGAACTCGACCGTCTTGCTAAGCTGCGCGACCTGTTTTTTAGAGAGCCAATGGCTGTGCCTGCCGATTGGGACTACGCACGCCAACCCAATTTTTCCGAAAATGCCCGTTGGCAACAGGAGAATGTGATTTTTTTGACTCTACATGTGGTGGGAACCAACAATGGTCGTCAGGAGATTCTGCTCGATGATCCCGCCGCCGCGATCGCCTTGGTCAATGCCCGCGATGAAGCCAATCGAGTTTGGGTTGAGCAAGCTTTTGAAATTGCCCAGCAGGAGAGCGCTAAAGCCGTGGTGATTGTCACCCAAGCGGATGTCTCTGACCCCGATGGAACTGCTCCGTGTACACCCACCAACCCCAGTGACTGCGATGGCTATTTAACCGTGCGTGAGCAGATTATTGCTGCTGCCGCTGCTTGGGGGCAACCTGTACTCTTTGTGCATGGAGACACAAATCCCTATTGTCTGGATCAGGAATTTGGTGGTGAACAGGCTCCGAAGCTCTGGCGGCTGAACGCTTGGGGTGACTTTCAATCCCCCCCCGATGCGACGGAAATTACAATTCAATCGGGTAATGCAGCCGAGCCTTTTGTGATTCAAACCTTAATGGGCCAACAAGCGCCAACCGTGGGTTGTCAGCCTGAATCGTAAGGCAGTTATTCCCAGGTCGAAACATCTCGGAGTTCCTCCGGAATCGGTATCTCGACCGGGAATTCAAGCTGGGTCTCCCGATCGCCTAGGTAGCCTGAGGTGGCAAACGCCAATAACATCCGGTTGAGGGCAAGCCAAACTGGGCGATCGAATTCCCAATCGGTATCGCGGCCAGCGTAACAGCTAATGGATTTGAGTGCCCAAAAATAGCTGTTGCGCACCACCGAGCCTGTTTTTTTATAGACAGGCACATCTTCAGCGTGGATGATCAGAATATCTTGGTCAATTCTGGCTCGCATAGTGATCCATTTAACGAAATACCCCCTGTTGCTGTAAAACCTTGATGAGCTTGTCTGGCACAATCGGCTTACTGACGAAATCTGTTGCCCCCACGAGCTTTGCCCGCACCCGATCGACAATGCCATCTTGCCCGGTCAAAATCACAATCGGGATCGTCTGGAGTTGCTCTACTCTCCGGAGCTGGGCACACAGTTCGTAACCATTAACAATCGGCATAACCAGGTCCAGCAAAATCAGTTGAGGCGGTTGCTTTACCAGTTTTGCCACGGCTTCGAGAGGGTCAGCGATCGCTAAGGTGCGGCAGCCTGCTGCTTGGAGCTGGGTCTCTAGGGTTTGGCGGACTTGAGGGCTATCGTCAATATAGGCCACTAGCGGTTGATTCGTGGGTATCGAGGTTGGGGGGTCAAAGCTGGGGCGTGGTAAGTCTGCTACCGGATTCACAGTGATACTCTTGCGCTCAATATGAGGGCGGAGAAAACGACCGCACGCAACCACCTCGTGTTTCATGAGCCAGGCCAGTTCCCGGATCGTTCGTTGTCCATTAAGCAACAACTGTAAGCGCTGATAGGCTTTGGCTGAGGTGTGGTGCTGGAGCTGCTCCAGATCTCGAATGCTGGGGGCTAAATTTGGACTCAACGGGGTTAACTGAGCCGCTTGCCATTGCTGCCATTGTTGCTGGGCGATCGCCAGTTGGCTACTCACCTCCAGAGCGGGTGCATGGGAGAGAATGCCTGTGTTCGACGGGCGCACCCCTTCAAAATCTCGAATTGACCATCGACAGGTTTCAGGTCGCAGTTGACTTAAATGCGTCCATTGCAGCAAATCCCAGAGGACTTCGGTGAGAATCCCTTGAATCAGTTGTTCCAGCCCCTCTCCTTGGAGCAGACCTCTGCGTAGTAAGACCAAAAGCACTTCATAATCCCAGCAATTGCTGTTAGTTGTGTCGCTGCGCCGAATTGCCAAGGTTGCGGGTTCAAGCTGACCACAGGTTTTCAGCAAATGGCGCTGCCAACGTCGCACTGGATGAATTCCACCGGTTGCCCAGACAAAACGTCCCAAACTCAAAAATAAGGTGTTACGAATCCGCTGCCGTCCCACCCCTTCAATTAAAACTTTGCCTGTCCATTGTTGTTGTTGATACCGCAGCAGAATATCACGCAGCGGATCTAAAGTCAGCGAGTTAGAAACAGTCATCTTTAATCTTTGATTTGCCGAGTATCTACCAGGCGAGTCAACAAGGAACTGGTGTGCTAGCTCGCCTGTCGAACGGGAGGATTCAGATGCAGTTGCTGAAACAAACCTAAAGCAGATGCCAGGTTGGGATTTAATGCACGGAGTTGTTGAATATCTTCGGGACTAAAATCTGCCCCAGCCGTTGTACCTTGTTTGTTGAGCAGACGCAGAATGCCCATCGGGTTCCCTCGATCATCCAGGATCGGATAAAAGAGTACATTCCGCAACTCTTCGACTTGGGAACGGCGCAAGCCCAAACGTACTAATGCATCCTGGATTTGGGCGGCTTTGTTGCTCTTTTTCGGGCCGCGATCGCCCAAGAGTTTGGCAGCAATACCTCGATTCATGGGTAGCCGCACTTCTTTGACCCGTTGACTACGAGGGTCATGCACCAACGTCCACAGGTCATGGGTTTGGTCATCGACAAAGAAAAAGTGACTGTATTGGGCCTGGAGTTGCCGACAGAGGGAAACGGCTAATCCTGTTAAGAGGCCATAAAAGGTTTCTGTACCCAGGGCTGGGTCTTGCTCCAGGTTCAAGGTTTGGTTCCAGAGGGCCAGAAAATCAGCCATGGTCGGTTGTGCCGATGCGGGCGGGGGTTGAGCAGTAGTAGTCGTGGGTACAACAGTAGCCGTTGGGGGGGGAGGAGGGGCGCTGGCTTTGAGGGTTTCGTGGGTTTTAGCAAATTGCAAGATTGCGCCGACCCGCTCGTTAAAGACCTGCATAGACTGACGATCGTTGCGATCGAAACTGGCCTGGAAGACGGGCGGCACTTCCGGATAGGTGTTGGGGTCATACTGAGCCTCGGGAAACTCCGCCTTACGCTTATTGACCAATTGAGTCACCCCGAGGAGATCCCCATCTGGGCTCAGCACTGGCATACAGAGCAGACTACAGGTACGATAGTGGGTTTGGGCGTCGATCTTCTTAGCATTCTCGGCGTTGGGGTCGTCGTAGAGATCGAAAGGAATGATCATCAATTTGCCACTGGCTGCCACTTGCCCCGCAAAGCCTGTGCCCATCGGACAGCGAATTTCCCCCTTGCCAGGAATATCCGTCCAGAGATCGCCGTGGTGGTCGTCATAGAGCCAGAGGGTAGAGCGATCGGCGTTGAGCAACTCTTTGGCCGCGTCCATCACTCGGGTCAGAATCATCCGAGTGTCGAGGTTAACCTGATCGAGCGATCGCGTCGCCTTGACCAAAGCCGCAGAAGCTTGGGCGCGTTTAATGGCCTCGTAAGTCGACTGACAGGTTTCAAGGATTTTTCGAATCGGCAGCACGCATTTGGCCAACTGCTCTAGATCCGCATGGGTAAAGCTCGCTTCATCTTCCCCTGGCTTGGCGAGTTTATTCAGCAACTGCACCACTGCGACCAAATCCATGTTGTCATTGAGGATCGGGAACGCGAGGATATTTTTTGTGAAGTAATTATATTTGCGATCGGACTCTTGAACGAGCTTGGAGCGGGGATCATCATAGACATTACCCGGAATATGAATGACCCGTTTTTCACGTGCTACTAAACCTGCGATCCCCTGACCGACACGTACTCGAATATCGAGTAACTTCCCGGTTTCATCTTCCGCTACCAATGACCATAATTCTGTTTGTTCATCGTTGAGTAAAAAGACACTGGTGCGATCGGCTCCGACCAATTGCCCCACCTTGGTGGTGACATCTCGAAGCACTTCATGCACCGAGCGATTCACGTCAATATCCGTACGACCATCATCAATCTGGGCCACAATTTCACTTTGGGAGGCCAGTAACCGTCGTTCGAGCTGCTCAAAGACCCGGAAAAATTCTTCATCATCTGGGCCCATGCTCTGTTCGAGCTTTTTGATCGCTTTGTTAACCCAATCCAGATTGAAAATCTCTTCATAGATGCGATTGTGGACATTGATCCGGCCGCGATTCTGCACCAGCAGTCCCAGCAAACGCAGTTCATTTTGCTCAGGGGTATTCTCAGCAAAGGTCTCGTCACTATCAATGATTTGGCGATAGCAGCGCAGGAGCTTGAGGCTATGGCGTTTGTCGCGGTTTTTGGTGAGGCGATCGCGCAACATCTGGAGCGGTTTCATCTGGGGGTCGGTTTCCCAGGTTTTGAGCAGACGTGAGCGCACCAGTTCATCGACCCAGCGGGCTTCTTCCCCCGCGATCGGTGGCTGTTCCGTATCCAGCATCATCCGAAACAGCAATTGGGTCAGCAGCGGTTCTTTACCTGTCCAGGTCAAGACAAACTTCAGGAGTTTCTTGTAGTTCTGAGACTGAGCCATCAGTTGCTCAGTCAGGTTGTCGTTGTCTTGACTCAGGTTGTAAGGAGAAGCGGAGGAAATGCCCATCAGAAACCACGCAATAAATCCTAGCCCGATGCAAAACCCGAGCTTCATCTAAAGGCTAGGTGCAAGGCCTGCATCCTACTGCCCAAATCTAGATGGTGGCGTTGCGGTGTATCTGCACGGTTATAACTAAAGCTACCAAAATTTGGGGCGGTCAAGACTGCTGCTGGTGCGATAGAGTCTGAATTCGAGGCAAAGCGAGTGCGTTAGCTTCACCACGCATCCGAATTGCGATTTGTGCCAGCAGATTGTCGCAAAAATCAATGGTAGTTATGTTGCTGTTACTTGACGCCATAAGTTGCATCCGTAATGCCGACCCTCTGATGGAACAGATTGTGCTGAGCTTGATTGTTAGGGAACCTTGGCATTTAGGAACATCAATATTTGGGTTGTGTCCCTAAATTCAGAAAGCGACAGGTATACAGCACTGCTTGTTACACCACTAATCCTTGAGAGTTGTAAATGTTAAGGCAATCTGAAGATCTGTGCGATCGCCTCGAAAACTCTAGTTTTCAGACCGGCCGCTCTCATCAATTGTGCCTATAATTGCAGGTACATAAATCTATGATTCTTAGCGAATCGCAAACAAAGTTGTAGCGGTCACTTTTAAGACGATGCCCCGAATATTGGTTATTGATGACGATCCCGCAATCTCTGAGCTAGTCTCTATTAATTTGGAGATGGCTGGCTATGATGTGAACTTGGCCAGTGATGGCGTCAAGGGGCAAGCACTAGCGGTTCAGCTCCAGCCTGATCTGGTGTTGCTGGACTTGATGCTGCCAAAAGTTGATGGTTTTACAGTTTGTCAACGTCTGCGGCGGGATGCCCGCACCGCAGATATTCCAGTGTTGATGTTGACGGCGCTGGATCAAACCCAAGACAAAGTGGGAGGTTTCAATGCAGGTGCAGATGACTACCTCACCAAACCCTTTGAACTCGAAGAAATGCTGGCTCGGGTGCGGGCTCTGCTACGCCGCACCGATCGCATTCCCCAAGCCGCCAAGCACAGTGAGATCCTTAACTACGGGCCACTGACCTTAATCCCTGAACGGTTTGAGGCGATTTGGTTTGACAAGACGGTTAAGCTCACCCATCTGGAATTTGAGCTGCTCCATTGCCTGCTCCAGCGCCACGGCCAGACCGTTTCTCCCAGCGAAATCCTCAAGGAAGTCTGGGGTTATGATCCCGATGATGATATTGAAACCATCCGGGTACATATCCGCCATCTACGCACCAAGCTCGAACCCGAACCTCGCCACCCCCGTTACATTAAGACGGTCTATGGCGCGGGCTATTGTCTAGAGTTGCCCAGCAATGAGAAGACTGTGGAAGATACAGATTCGGCAGCAGCGAAGTAGTTGCTCTGGATTGATCGGTTATGTCACGAGATTAACTCCCCACCTAACCCTCTCCCACTACTGGTCTACTGCTTATACAGAAGTTGAGCTCAAGTCCCAAAGCTGGACTTTATCCCCCCTAGCCCCCCTTTGGAAGGGGGGAACCACTCAAAGTCCCCCTTCCAAAGGGGGGCTAGGGGGGATAAATTGTGCATTAGGTCAGGATTTACAATTTGTGTATAAGCGGCAGCCCACTACTGGTAGAGGGGATTTTTGTCTTTAAGCCGATCTCAACCCTAACTGCCCCCAAGCCTTGCGTCCAGTTCACGTATTTGGTGATATTCAGACCAAAGCCTCATAGTGGTGGAGTAGTCATTGATCATGGTTGCTGTTCTGAGGAAGTCATCTGGATTTTCCCCAGGAGTGATGCCAATGGTCGTACTAAAGGGCAAGGTTAGCTCCTGCCATACTGTTTCTCGGACAAGCAGGCGAAGCGATTCAATGCACAAACACTCAAGTTGTTCATCACAATTTTCCTGTTTACTCAGGCGTTTTAAGAATTGCTGAAGTTTGTCTGAGTTGTCAAAATCTTTGTAGTACCAGCCGTCGTCTGGATTCGACCAGCGTAGCCATATTTGAAGCTTCTCTTGGAGATTATCGTTTTCCCATTTGTGGGCTTCATAGCGATAACTCAGTTCAGCGGCGTAGTCTCGGGCTGTTTGCACAAGCTTTTCTTCGGTTGCAACTGCGAATCCCAGATAGTTACAGGTCTGTCCTGTGCTGATCGCTAGAGCGTAAGGTCTCTCATCACCATGTTTATGAATAAAGCGCGAAAATGACCGCAGGACTGATTGGTTGAAAAGATGTTTAAACTCATCCATCGCTTCTGAGGACTCTAGACTAGAGTGGCAGACCACTCCGCCAACGCTGGAACAAAATGGGTAAACGGATAACGAACAATTGCACAACCCTCAACCACCCTAGCCAGCTATCCGCTGTTCTCAATAAACCAATACAAGCAGACAGATTTAGCCATAACCCACGCTGCTCAGTCAGAGACTGAATTAAGGCACAAGTGCTGAGCGGGGATGCCAGGGGAGGAAGCAAATCAAATTGCGCAGGCAAACGGTTGGGGATAAAATCCGCATCGTAATGAGCATTGACCCAAGCTTGTTCTGCACCACGATAGGTTTCGGATTGGGCATGACCAAAGCCAATATTCTCCACAAATGAGGTTTTTGGGATGATGTGTACTTTTTGATGATAGAGAGACGCAATCGTAAAAGTAATTACCCAATCCGTTTTACGATTCTTCTCTAGCCAAAACTGATTAATGATTGTTCGTTGGGTTTGCATCGTAGCAGGAATATTGTAGAACTGCTCGAAAGGATTGTATTGACCCGAAACATGCATTAAATCAAGCTGTTGCCAGCGATCGCGCCATGTGCCAAACCCCCAGGAAAAGAAACGCCGGGACACAAAGAAATCGGCCTCAATTGTTTTGGGGTCAAGCTCAGTCGGCAAGGTGGCATAGCTACTCACAGAGGCGATCTGTGGACAGTCTCGATATACCGCCAGCAACCGACACATCCGATCATAAAAACAAGCATTGGGTAGATCATCATCTTCGAGATACACCAGCGCTTCATGAGTTGTGAAGACTTCGGTAAAACCCAAAATTACGTTGCGATCGCAGCCTAAATTCTGCGATCGCGCCACAATCTCTATTGGAATAGATCGGGCACAATCTTCCAATAGGTTAATGCAAGCTTGAATCAGGGGTTCATCACGAGCTTTCCTAGGGCCATCGACGAAGGCAATGAGTTGTGGTGGAAGTAAGGTTTGCTGTTGAATTGTTTGCAAGATAGGTGCAAGCAAATCCGGCCGAGCAAAAGCAGTGATGACCAAAGGCGGTAAGGTTTCGGGTAACGCAACTTCATCCAAGGCTTTTGGCCTGCTCACCATATGTTGGTTGGGTTCATCATGGGCGTGCTCGTGATCGCGGGTGAAAGACATGGAAGGGCTGGAGTAGTGTCATTCGCCCATTTTAGTGAAGCGATTGTGGACAAGCATCAAGAGCACAGGCTTTGGGAACTTGATCTCGCTGCGATCGTCATATAATCGTCTGCAATCCCTGGTCTCGAACCCAATCGCTCTATGGACAAGAACAATCGCTCCACATTCCACCTGCTCCGCTGCTTATTGCTTTGCGTTGGTATTGCCAGTCCCGCCACGGTGATTGCTCAAATGATGACGTTGACGCCCAGTGCCTCAGCTACCCCACCCCCAACGGCAGCGCGTCCTCATGCCCTAAAGCCCCAAGCCCTCACGTTTGAAGTGGTCGAATCAGCGGCGGTTGAAATCGCCGAAGCTACATCCCATCCCGATGAGCGGCACAAGTCGAAAAAGTCCAAGAAGTCGAAAAAGTCCAAACAATCGAAGCAAGCCAAGAAATGTAAACAATGTGGTGATATCTTCTTTCAAGGATTATTTAGTACGGAACAGACAATTACCGTTGAGTTTGAATCCACTAGCTCTGAGATTCTGATTGAGATCTTCGACGATGAGCCTGCTTATGTTGAGGGTTTAGATTCTCTACAAGTTATTAGCTATGAAACAGCTTGTTATGACAGTATTCCCGATGAAGTAGAACTGGGTCCGGTGCTTATTTCAGGGGTGCAAGGCTTGGATAGCATTCGTGATTTAACCATGGAATATCGTTCGCCAGATGATGGGAATTACCGCGATATTATTCTTAATCAGCCGGGGACACAGGCGTCCGTGATTGGTAGCCCGGATGATGATGGTGAGTCCTATGTGGTGGTTTATGATGCCAAGGGGGGTAAGCGTTGTAAGCGGTTTAAACGCTACAAGAAATATCAAAAGAGCGAAGATATTTTCTTTGAAGCTCAAACGAAACAGTCTAATGCTATAGCGCCGGTGAGTGAGGTAAGTTCTGAGACGTTGATTGAGATTTTTGAGGATTAGAAGGAGCTAGGCATATTCCTCAAAAAATGCTCCAGGAAAATCTTGATCGGTGGCAGGCAAGATTCCTGCGCTACGGCTTTTTTATTTTCAGTTTCCGTAGCGTAGGTATCTCATCTGTATTTCAATGCGTATTTTTTGGGAGCATGCCCACACAATATAGCTATACAGAATATTTTGCGATCGCTTCTTCATAATACAAAATCCAGTCTAAATTCTGGACTTTTATTCTCTTGAGTCAAATCAATGGAACAATCGGTTATTCAAGTCTATAAAAATGCTAACTCGGCGCGAGCGCCCACCATCAACTTATCGCCTGAATTAACATCGCAAGACCTGTGTAATCCGAGTCTAATTCAAGCAGCACAGGAACTCTTCAAAGCGGATGGTGCATTGGTCATTAATCAGCTTTTTTCAGTTGAGTTAATTGACACGCTCTATGCTGCCTTTAAACAACAATATGCTGCTTATTTTAATGATCAAAATTATGACCGTGTCTTAAATGTCGGTCATAAGCGCAAAATGCTCACAGTAGCTGTGCAAGACCCCTTTAATGATCCACAGCTTTATGGCAATCCGTTGTTGTTGCATCTGCTGCGGGGACTGCTGGGAGATGGATTTGTCTTGGGGAGTTTTGGGGCGGTGATTGCTCTACCTGGTGCCGAAGCACAACATATTCACCGTGATCATCCACCATTGTTTGAAGATGAAACTCTTGATCCTCAACTGCCCAGCTTTGCAGTCACGCTGGTTGTCCCCTTAATTGACTTAACAGAAGCCACAGGCTCCACTCGCGTTTGGAAAAAGAGCCATCGGGTTCCCCAGTCCCAGGATCTAGCAATGGCAGCATCCTCTGTACCGTTTGTGCAGCGTGGTGGCTGCTATCTGATGGACTATCAGCTACTGCATGGTGGCACAGCAAATTTATCTCAGCAAGTGCGACCTATTCTCTACATTGTCTACTATCGCTCGTGGTTCCAAGAGGTAGTGAATTATGAGCAACAAGCACGGGTTTTAATTGCACCACAGGAGTATACAAAGATTCCCAAAGCGTATCAATTTCTATTTTCTAGACAACGGGAATTATTTGTATCTCAACCAAGTATTGAACAATATCATAATAATCTTACCTCTTGCCAAAGAGAGATTACTTCCCACATAGAATTCAACCAGCTCACCACCCAAGAGCAAGCCCAAAGACTTGGTGAACTAGCGAAAATCGCCCTTGCCCAATATGGTTTGAAGCAGGCGCGTTTACAACTTGTTCGTCATGGTGATAACACTGTTTTTAAAGTTGTTACTTCAGATTTACCGCTTGCTCAATCCAATCAAAATTCCTATCAGCCCAATCATTTTTGCTTACGAATTCATCGGGCAAATTACCTCTCACCAGAAGCGATCGCCTCAGAACTCCTCTGGTTGCGATCGCTCTCCCAAAATACGTCACTGGCGATCCCAGAACCCATCCCCACCACCACAGGCGAACTCTGTACGACTGTACAACATCCCGATGTACCCGAAGCCCGTACCTGTTCGCTGACGCGTTGGCTGGTCGGTGAATCGCCTCGGTTTAATCCAAGCTCCCTCGAAGCAATCGGTCGGTTGCTGGGGCAACTCCATCACTATGCCCAGCAATGGCAACCCCCGCCACACTTTACGCGACCCCAATGGCATTGGCAGGGGTTGTTTGAGACTTACGCGGGGTATAGCAACCAGGGCGCAACGCTTTGGGCGCAAGTTCCCCAGGATTATGTTGTGTTGTTTGGGGCGGTGAGCGATCGCATTAAATCGATTATGAACGCTCTACCTGAAACACCTGAGCAATGGGGTTTGATTCATGGTGATTTCTGGTTGGGAAATCTATTAGTTTCTGAGCAACAGGTTTCTAGACAAAATTACGGCATGATTGACTTTGCCGATTGTGGGTGGGGCTATTGGGGCTATGATGTGGCGCGGTTGTTGAGTGATTGGGGAACAAAGCCAGACTTTAAGTCTTATCTTGACCAAGTTCTGAGCGGTTACACGACTATCCGTGCATTCCCAGAAGCACAATTACCGATGATTCCATACTTCATTGCCGCACAGCATGTGAGCTTTGCGCTTTGGCGGATTCATCGTGCCCAAGATCATCCAGATTTTCGGGCTACTTTAGTCGCCGATTTAAAGACCGCAGCGGTGGAGGTTAAACAGATTTTGGCGTTGTTTGAAGGATAAGGCGTGAACACAGACGATTCTATTTGCTGAGGCAAGGGCTAAACCCCAAGGCTCAGAGCGAAAACCCGCTCAAGCGGGTTCAAACCCTGCAAGAATCAATCGTCAGTCTGGGTGGTCAGTGAACGAGCTGTTGATGTAGCCTCCCGAAGGGATATCTGCATCTTGCTCGCTACTGATAAACATCATTGCAGGTTTGTTTTGTTCTTGGAGCGTTCTTCCTCTACCAAGGACTCCCCACAAGTGTAAATGAACTCCAATAATAGGGATGGGAAAGATCGGCATCACTGTAACGCGCCAGCTCTGGCGGCAACGGCGAACCCCCTAGCATCCCCTCAGCTAGCAGGGTGGGGTTATGCAATAGATTAAGTTGGGCTTGGCGCAATGCTTCAGCCTTGGTCGTGATCTGGGTATCTTTGAGATGTTCATAAAACGAGGTCATCAGGGCCAATGTCCCCAGATCCGACACCTGCCACAGACTTGCTAATGCCGACTTGACCCCCGTCTGCACCGCTAAGCCCGCAAACCCCAGCTCGGCAGACGCATCACCGAGGGCGGTATCACAAGCACTGAGCACCAATAGCTCCATCTGGGGCTTATGATGCCAGCCCAACTCTCGAATCTGATCAAACCCCACGGGCTGATCCCACAATTGAATATAGGAATGCTCCACTGCCCCGGCTTGGAATTTGGCGTGGGTTGCCAAGTGGACAATCCCTTGGGTGCGATTTTGACTCTGGGTGTCCAGGGCATCGAGGGTAAAGGCTTCATTGAGATAAGCCTGACCCCAGCCTTGCTGTTGGATCATCGCCAATTCTAGGGGCACAGCAGGCAACGGATTTAAACCCCGAAACTCTGAGGCCCCCATGGCCAACACAGGGGTATTGTGGAGGGCTTGGTAGTTGCTATTGGTCAGACTGACGCTGGGAATCATACCCAAGCTGTAGGTCTCAATCAAGAATTGTTCGCCATCATGGAGTGCCGCCAGGGGGATGCTGCGCAACCCAACATCCATGCCAAAAATAATGGTATCGACGCCCAGCCCTTCCAGTTCAGATTCGTAGGGACGAATTAGCCAGTCGTAGAGTTTTTGGGCAGGGTCAAGATATGAGGTGTTCGTCGTCCGTGCAATGGCACGGCGCAGGCGACTGACATTGCGGCGTAGCTCACTCTGGGTGATCAGGGGAATGGTTTTGGGGATGGGTGGGCGATCGGGAACCATCAGCAGCAGCTCTAGGGCATCGCTACGATTAAGGGCATAGAGAATGACGGAGCGTTGGTTGGTTTGTTGCTCGATGGTGGTGAGCATCTGGCGAATACTGGCGGTGGTGACGGGGGCATCTGCGACGTCTTCATCGAAGTAGTCTTCGTATTGCTCTTCCAGGAATTGGTCGATATCGGAGGCGAGGTCATCGGAGTTAAGGCCAATACCGAGGGTGGCGAGACTCGCCAAGGGGGTTAGCCCCAAGCCCAGCTCAGGCGCGTCGGCATTAGCGTTGAGGATTGTGCTTTCATCACCCGGATTTTCGCCGGGGACTTCCCAGGCAAAGGCATAGTCATTGTTGATATCACGGCTAATGGTGGTCTTTGCACCCAGGACGCGGCCGATCAGGTAAGCCAAACTTTCCAATGGTGGCCCAGTAAATTCAGAGTTCAGCGTTGTGAGTTCAAAGTTGGATAAATTAAACGCTGAACCTTGAACGCTGAACCCTGAACTCTCCACTGGCGGGGCAGGACGGGAGATGATGGCGATTTGGTTTTGGTCTTGGCGGTGGGTGTATTGGTAGTCGTTGCCAGTATTAATCGTGCCTTCATTATGTGTGCCGCGGGTGATGGCGGCGCTGGAACCATTCACGCTCGCATCGCCGACGCGGAAGGGGACGACGCCGTCGCCACCGTGGTGGATTTCGATGCTGCCGCTGCTACTGCCGCCGACGGTGGAGAGGCTGGCATTGATACCGTTGGAGTTGGTAAAGCTGCCGTCGATTTGAACGGTTTGGCCGCCATCAATGTGGGCATTACCGCCGTGAGTTGGATGGGTGGTGTTGATAAAGCCCGTCCGGACGGCTTTAGGGCCTTTGAGGTGGATATCGTTGCCGGGGGTGGTGAGGTTTCCGGTGGTTAAGTCGCCGTGGGTGGTGGTGAGGTTGAGGGGGTTTTGGCTGGTGATGTGGCCGGTGGTGAGGTTGCCTTGGGTTTGAATGGTGTTGAGGCTGGGGGTCGTAATGTTTCCGGTGGTGAGGGTTTGGGGGCTGGTGATGGTGAGTTGGCTGTCGGTGTGGATGTTGCCAGTGTGGATGTTTTGACCATCTAGGGTGATGGCTTGGGGGCTGGTGAGGGTTCCGGTGTGGATGTCTGCGTTGAGGCTTTGGAGGTGGATCGCGTCTTGGGAGGTGATGTCGTCGGTTTGGATGGTTTGGTGGATGGTGATTTGGGTGGGTTTGGGGGTGGTGTTGGTGAGGGTGCCGTGGACGGTGAGTTGGTTGAGGGGGTCGGTGTTGCCGACGGTGTTGTTGAGGTTGACGGTGGTGGCGTTTAGGGTGAGGTTATGATTGCCGTTGAGGGTTTGTTCGAAGGTGATGTTGCTGTCGCCTGTGACTGCCAGATCGTCTTGAACGGAGAAGATGGCGTTGGCTTGCAGGTTGGTGGGCCCGTCGAAGGTGATTGAATTATCGTTGGTTTCGATGTTGCCTTGGGTGTTGATGCCGCGATCGGCGGTTAGGGAAATTGCACCACCTTGATTGGAGATGGATTGAGCATTGATATCTGCAACGTTGATATGGCCACCAACAACCTTAGATATCACTACACCATTGATAACTTCAGAGCCTAATC
>JAAHHN010000122.1 GCA_010672165.1 Spirulina sp. SIO3F2
TCGGATAGGAAGCGAGGCACGACGGACAACGCGATCGAGCAGGCGCACAAGATCAAGATGACCCAAAAGGCGGAATTCCCCTTCCTTACCCATCCGCACCCGTAGGCGCTGGGCTAGGGTTTGGTCGGGTTTAAAATGTCCTTCAAACTCCGGAATCGCAGGCGGTTCATAGACCACATTGTCACCAAATTCATCCCCACAAACCCCACACAGGGAGCAGGTGGCAAAAGCACAATCGGGTACAGTCACAGCTTCTAACGCCCGTTGTAGGTCGGCTTTGAGCCATTCTTTATCAATGCCTGTATTGATATGATCCCAAGGCAAGCGGGCATTGAGGCGCTCGTCCCAGCTAAAACGGCGCTTCCATTGGGGGGAGCTAGCGCGAATGCCTTCAGTGCGGCCGGTGCGCTCATTGTCCACCTGCATGACGTTCCATTCCCCCGTTTCCACCAGGCGATATTTCCAAGTGAGGTTGGTTTCCGCGATCGCCTGTTCCCACGCCTCATAGGCCCGCTCCAAGCTCTCCCACCAGGCATCCATCCCTGCGCCCAACTCCCAAGCCCGCTTGACCACAGGGACGAGACGGCGATCGCCCCGCCCGATAAAATCTTCCATTGCAGAGATACGCACATCAGTAAAGTTGGCCTTCACACCCCGCAGGGTTTTGAGTTCTGTCCGTAATAATTCTTGCTTGCGCAGAAATTCGCTCGTGGAAACGGAATGCCATTGAAACGGTGTATGGGGTTTGGGCGTGAAGTTGGAGATCGTAACGGTGAAGTTAAGGCGTTTGCGACCTTTCTGGGCACATTCCCGACGCAGCCAGCGCAGGGTTTCCGCAATACCGATCACATCAGCGTCGGTTTCCCCCGGCAGCCCAATCATAAAATAGAGCTTCACCTTATCCCAGCCCTGCTCAACCGCTGTTTTCACGCCACGCAACAGTTCTTCATTCGTAAGACCTTTGTTGATCACATCCCGCAACCGTTGAGTACCCGCTTCTGGTGCAAATGTCAGGCTAGTTTGGCGTGTGCCACCGATGATGTTGGCGATGTTTTCATCAAAGCGATCGACGCGTTGGCTAGGCAGAGAGAGAGAAATGTTTTCCCCCTGGAGCCGATTTTTAATTTCCATCCCCACCGCTGGCAACGAAAGATAATCCGAGCAACTCAGGGAGAGCAAGGAAAACTCGTTATAACCCGTCTCATGCATTCCTTTCTCGATCGCGTCCACCACCTTTTCCGGTTCCACATCCCGCGCCGGACGAGTCAGCATGCCCGGCTGACAGAAGCGACAACCTCGCGTACAACCCCGCCGGATTTCAACGGTGAGGCGATCATGGACGGTTTCGGTGTAGGGCACGAGGCCGATGGAATATTCGGGCATGGGGGTAGCCACCCGGCGCAGACTCCGAGGCGGTACATCGGGATGGTTGGGATGCACAGAGCCATCCTCAGCCATATTGTAAAAGAGCGGTACATAGACGCCCGGTACTTGTTTCGCTAGATTCAGCAAAATCTCTTGTTTTGTCAGACCTGCTTTTTTCCCGTCAGCCACGACTTCACCAATCTCGGGTAGCAATTCCTCTCCATCCCCAAGGGCAACGAAATCCAAAAAGTCAGCGTAGGGTTCGGGGTTGGAGGTGGCAGTGGCCCCGCCCGCAAAAATAAAGGGATAGTCTCCGACTAGGCGCTCCTGAGTCGTGAGGGGAATCTGAGCTAGATCCAGCATTTCTAGAATATTGGTCGCCCCAAGCTCATAGCTGAGGCTAAAGCCGAGGATGTCGAAATCCAGGAGGGGGCGGCGGGCTTCGAGGGCGAAGAGAGGAGTATTTGTATCGCGGAGTTTTGCTGACAGATCGGGGGCGGGCAGATAGGCGCGATCGCACAGTTGCCGCCCTTGAGCATTAATGATGTTGTAGAGGATGATATGCCCCAGGTTGGACGCGCCCACCTCATAGACTTCCGGGTAGGTCAGCACCCAGCGCACCTCGGCCGCGTCCCAAGGCTTATGCACCGCACCGCGCTCGTTGCCCAGATAGCGGGCGGGTTTCATGATTTCTGGGGTGATGAGTTGGTCAAAGGCGACGGTCATGGCGCTGGGGGCAAGAATGCAGGGTTACGATCCTTTAATATAGCCTGACTGGCAGATTAGGGGAGGCATAACTAAGCGTTCGCTACACTGTTAGGAATAATCTCCAAAAACTTTTACTGATGGTCTATTCATCACCTAGTCGCCCAAGCTTGGCAATGTTTTTGGCCCAGCCGGAAACCCAACCTGCACGGGAATATCTCAATGGTCAAGTCATCCCTAAACCCATGCCCCAAGGACATCACAGCACAATTCAAGGGGAATTGGTTAGCACTATTAATGGGGCGGTGAAGCGAGAGAAGATCGCCCGAGCATTTCCGGAGTTGCGGTGTACGTTTGGCAACTGGGCGATCGTGCCGGATGTGGCGGTGTTTACCTGGGCACGGATTCAGCGCTTGGAAACTGGGCAGATTGCGAATGTGTTTGCGTTGGCTCCGGATTGGTTGATTGAAATTCTATCGCCGGATCAAAGTTCTACAAAGGTGATCAAAAAAATTGTCTATGCCTTAACAGAATGGCTCCCAGATGGGGTGGCTAATTGACCCGGCAGAGGAGACAGTGTTTGTGTATCGTCCGAAACAAGAGATTGAGGTGTTTGAGGTTGGGGTTGAGATGTTGCCTGTGCCGGAGTTTATGGGGGGGTTTGAGTTAACAACTCAGGAGTTGTTTGGCTGGCTAATGGAATAGTTTGCGCTTGTAGATTATTTCGGCCAAACTTTGCTCAGATCTAGCGTGAAACCTGGGAGCACATTTGCGCCGGAAAGGGTCTGGGGCTGGTTTAGGGTTTGGACAGATTGACCCGGTTGATAGATCTCCACTTGGTTACGGTGGCGATCGATGAGCCAGCCGAGTCGGCAACCGTTGGCCAGATATTCCTGCATTTTGGTTTGCAGAGGCGGAAGGCGATCGCTTGGAGAGCGCAACTCGGCTGCAAAATCCGGACAAAGCGGGGCAAATTTTTCACGTTCTTCTACGGTCAACGCATCCCACCGAGTCTGGGTTATCCAGGACAAATCGGGCGATCGTACACTGCGATTCGGTAACTGAAACCCCGTTGTCGAACTGAAACCAACCCCCAACTGCGTTTGCTCATTCCAAAGCCACAACTGCGTTGACAAGATTAAGTTGATGTGGCTGATTTCACCGCCGCGCATGGGCATCACCACAATTTCCCCCTGAGCGGTGCGTTCCAATTGCAGTTCCTGATTGATCTGACAGATTTGGAAAAACTGCTCGTCTGTTAGGGTAACAACAGGTTCGAGGGTGAGGGTAAGCATGGTGGGGGGCTGGGTGCTAGCTCTATTGTGGCATCATCTGTTTGCGGGGGGGATGCCGCTAAATCTCAATAACATGGGAGGTATCTTACGTCACTCACAACATCTATAACTTGTCAGTCGGGCACATCTCTCCACGGCGATCGCTACACCATCCTCCATAAGCTTGGTTTCGGCAGTCTTGGCATCACTTATATAGCTCAAAAAGTGACCGCTTACATCGTCGAGAGAGGGCTGATACTCGAACCCTACGAAGTCGATTGCAAAACCAATGAGATTACGGCCTTACCCGTATTCATCAGGCAACTTGCGATTAGGGGGTTGTGTTCGCCTTTGATGCTATCAGTACTCAAAAAAACAGCACAGGTGATTATTGAAACGGGCAATGACTACATCGGCGCACTCAAAGGCAACCAATCCGGTTTACTCACAGCAGTTGAGTCTCATTTTCAACCCCAGGAGAGCTTCAAACAGCTCAATAAGGGCCATGGACGCATCGAGAAGAGCACTGTAAGTCTCTCTCTCCAGCTTGATAAGATTCCTGACTTTCCTGGCTTGAAAACCTTGATTCGTGTTCAATCAGAGCGCCGCGTCTACCGTACAGGCATTGTTGAAGTCTCTCATGAGACTCGCTACTACGTTGCCTCTTTCCTCGATACTGCCCAAGCCTTTGCTCAACATATCCGGGGTTACTGGGGCGTTGAAAACAAAGTTCATTATGTTCGGGATGTTACTCAGGGTGAGGATGCCTCTCGGATTCGGACTTCTCCACTGATTCAGATTTGGGCGATTGCCCGTAATCTCGCTCTCAATCTCTATCGTGACCACGGTTTCAACAATATGGCTCAAGCTCAACGTTTTGCTGCTGCTACTCTCAAGACCCTTTTGTCTCTTTTTAGAATGAAATAACCCTGCACCGCAAGACACTGCGAACTTGCAGTGTCCACTGTAAAAAGTTGTTAGAAGCCGCAGGAAGCTTTGAGCTATGTGAACCAATTAAAGCTTACCAAGATTGATTTTAAAGCACTCAGGTTTTAACTTTACTTCACACAATTGAACGACAAAACTGGACTATGCATCCGAAAACTCCCGCAGCAACCAAGCCCCCACCTGTCCTTAATCTTGCTGCTGACTGCGCCCCAAAGCTGTAGCCGCCATCGGCAACCCGCTCAAAACCTGTGATGCATCCAGCCGCTGGCTACCCTGTGGGGTTAGGGCATAGGCTAACACAGTCATTGCCTGGACATCCACGATCCAATATTCTTTGACCCCCAGCGCCTCATATAGCGATCGCTTATTGCCCTGGTCATCTGTCTGTAGATGGCAGTGGCTCAAAAAAGTCCCCATCGCTCGCCCGTGAACAGTTGGTGTGGTGTGCAGTGGGGCTGATGGTTCGCCAAGCGATTGCGTTTTCAATGCTGCTAGCCTGGGGCGGACGTTGGGTGTAAAAAATTCCTTGCCCTATGTGCCAGAATGATTATCGTTCTCAATTTTGAGGAGCTGAAGTTAATGCATTGGGCAATTTTGAGCGGAATTGAAGGGAATTTAGCCGCGTATGACGCGGTGCTACAGGATCTTCAACGGCAGCGCAACCCCGTCACAGATCTGTTCATCCTTGGGGATATGGTGGGACTCAAGGGCAATAATGAGGCAGTGCTGGAGCGATTGCAATCCCCTCATTCTGGCGAACTCGACCCCCAGGTGTGCATTGGTTGGTGGGAGGAGCAATGCTTTAGTTTGCATGGGCTAAGTGGGTTTCCCGACGCCCCGGAACTGATGGCGGCTGTTGGGGGCGATGGGGTCAAGCAACTGTGGAAGTCGGTCTCACGGGATTGGGTGGGATGGTTGCGATCGCGTCACTTCGGTTTTTATGAGTTGGATTGTTTACTGATTCATGGCAGTACAGTGAGCTATGCCGATAAACTGACGCCAGAGACCCCAGCCATTCAGTTGTGCGATCGCCTGATCCGGGCTGATGCGAATACGCTCTTTTGTGGGCGATCGGGCCAGACCTTTGAATGTTGGGTAACGCCGAGTTCGCTCCGCTCAACGGTCACAACTTTAGACGGTGAGCAGGAACCCCAGGAGCAGGGGAAAACGCCTCGCCGGGTTGTGGGGGTTGGGAATGTGGGACGCGATCAAGGTCAGGCGACTTATACGCTCTACAACCCTGGTAATAATGAGATCACGTTTAAAACTGTTGCCTACAGTTAAGCTCCGAATCATTTTATCAATACAACGATTCGGAGCTTATAAAGCTTCAATTTTTGAGTTTGTTTTGCCAAGGGTTTTGGTGCATTACGCAGGAGCAGAGATCATCCATTTGCTGATCAATGACTCCCCTGCTAGCGCAGCCTACACGATTGGCGATCGCACTAAGGAAACATCACATTACAGAATGGCGCTCTATTTAACAGTGATGGTGATCGGCTCAGACAACACAAGCGGATCATGAGGAATGTGGGCATAGTTTCCGAGCAACAGTTGGAGAGTGTGCTCTCCTGGTGGTAATGCTAATGTCGCTTCAGTCTGCCCGCCACCAAAGTGCTTGATGTTCTCCGTTGCGGACAAGGCCTTATCAAGGTCAGGCAGGGTTTCTAAGTCCACCAATAGATGATGATGTCCAGTTCCGGGACGATCGATGCCAGCAGGAGCAATCCCCATGCCCGACAAGCCAAATTGAACGGTGAACGGGCTAGACACAGTGGTTCCGTCTAGAGGAGAAATTATATAGACCTTGGCGTTATCAGATGCTTTTGAGATGAAGGAGTCAGCCATTGCTGGAGCCCCACCAGACACCACAGTAGCGACAGCCAGCAGCATTGAGCACAGCAGTGCAAAGAAATAATTCATGGAATCAACACGAAAGGATAGCAATTGTTCTAAGATATCGAGCTTTGGCCGCTTGTTTAAACAACTCGCTCGATACTGAGACCAAGATTTTGGCAAAAATGATCAGTTTCAAAGATGCCGTCTCTGGATTGGGGCGATCGGGCTAGTACAGAACGGCAGAAATAAGCCATCCATTCAAAATTCACAGAATGCCTGTTGTACAAGCACTTTGAACTCTGAACTTTGAACTCTGAACTCCGCCTCGCGGTACTAGGCTTTTGAATTTTGGGTTGAACCGAGTGCACTTCGCTCAACGGTCACAGTCTTGGATAGTAAGCAAGAACCCCAGGAGCAGGGGAAAATACTCCGGCGGGTTGTGGGGGTGGGGAATGTGGGGCGCACTCTGGATCAGGCGATTTACACGCTCTACAATCCTGGCAATAATGAGGTTACATTTAAAACTGTTGCCTACAGCTAAGTCAGAGGTTATGCCTGTCCCCTGTTGATCACTTGGGCTCATAACCAACCTCGGAGTTCGGAGTGATGAGAGGCAGAGCCTCCAAACCCGCATTACCGGGCTCTGCCCGGTAACGAGCAATCAGCCAGATGAATATCCAAGCTAAGAAATCAACGTCGTCTGGAGTGGTGTAGCTAGACGATAACAATCCATGCGATCGCGCAACCCCGCCAAACACCACAAAATCCGGGGACAGCGATCAATAAGATCCTTGCAATGCAACTCCGAGAGCGTCAACACACAACAATCCGTTTGCGCCGTCACCGTTTGTTGCCAGGTAGCAGTTTCCCAGAGCGTCAGCACCCCAAAGACCTCTCCCGAACCCAACGTTAAACCCAGCGGCGACAAAGCAACCTGGCCCTGACAAATAATATAGATTTGGGGTCGATAACGCTGCGGCGCACAGATCACCTCCCCCTGCCGAAAATCCCGCTGATTGAGCAACGGGTTGATCACTTCCAGTTCATCTAACGTCAGGCTCCCCAACGGCGTAGACTGCTTTAAGAAAAAGAGCTGCTTTAAAAACCAATCATTCTCAGGCAAATCCTCTTGGTCACCTACCCTTAAAGCGATCGCCACCCGTTCGACCAGAGGATTGGCATCCGTGCAAAGCGCCTCAGGAATCGGTTGACCATGATTCGAGAGCCACAACAGCGCCCCCAAACGCAGCCAGCGATCGTCCGAACGCCAGAGTTGCCGAATCAGCTCAGCAGTGGTGGGAGGTTTGGGGGTGAGTTCTGGGGGGTGGCGCTCCGCCTCAGGCTGCAAGTCTTGCGTCAACAACGGTAACAGCGGCAGCACAAACCGTCGCCAGCGCCCGGAGGCCAAGCGTTCAATAGCGCTGGCTCTCAACCGTGCATCTCCTGTATGCAAGAAGGGTTCTAGATCGCGCAGCAGTGAAGAATTGCCTTCAAGCGCCTTGAGCACCGCCCAAACCCGCTCAAAGATCCGGGCTTGGGCATCAGCCATAATCTGATGTAACCGCACTTCATCGGGATGACTTTGGGGCAAGACCTGCTGCCAGAGGTGCAGTTGCTTAAGACGGCGGTAGTCAGGGGTAAGGAAATTGAACAGTAACTCGATCGCGGCTTTGCTTTTGACTCGTCCGAGCGCTGCGATCGCCGCCCTCACCACCTCCGGGCGTTGAGCATGGAGATAAGTTTTCGCAAAGCGGAGGCTCTTATTGCCATACTGAGCCAAGGCTTGGGCTGCCCATAGCCGCACTGAAAGCTGACGGTGCTCTAACCCCACTGCCACATCGAGCAAGAACTGGGGGCTTTGGAGTTGGCCCAGCAGTTGCATATTAAGGGCACGGATCAGAGGGTCAAAGGTGGATAGTTCCCGTTGGGCTAGGGCGGAGACTGAACGCTCTCCTGGATCTGTTAATACCGCGAGCGTATCTAACCCTGCCCGCAACACCTCCAGGGTTTGATCTTCAATCAAACGCTGTACCAAAGAGATCAGGCGGCGATCGCCTGTCGCCCGAATCACTTGCAACACCGCCAAGCGGCTCTCAACCGGGAGTTCTTCACAGACTGTCGAATCTTGTACCGCCCGCCAGTCAAGGCGTTGCGCCGCCAAATAGCTTAAGCCCCGCACCGTGGGGTCAATGCTTGAGAGCAGGGGTTCTAGCACGGAACGGGGTATAGGATCATTCCGACGAATCAGGGCTTCTAGGGCCAGTTGCTGTTGCTGACGGGTCGTGGTGGACAACATCTGGATCAAGGCTTGACCCACAGCGGGGTGAGGGTGCTCTCGAAACAGGCGGCGCAAGCGTCGCGCTAGGGCGGAGTCCGGGGTTGCCGTTTCCCCGATCGTGATCAAGTCCGGTAAAAGGGTTTGGGGCTGCTCTAGGCGAGCCGCCAGGGTGACACCCAAGAGTTGATCTTGGCGATCGCCACTTTGCAACAGGTCATCCACCTGGAGATGATACTGCTGAGGCAATTGGGGCACCGAGCGTCGCACCTGTTCCCAATCCAGGCGCTGGGCTTGCAGCAGGCGCAGCAGCGATCGCAGATAGCTCCGACTCATGCCATAGCGCAATCCCAAAAACAGCAGACTGGCGCCCAAACCCACCGCCACCACTTGGGTGCGCGTAAAGTGATGTTGCAGCAGGGCCAATGTGCCCCCCGCCAACATCAGCCCCAAACTATACATCAGCCCATGACACAGAGCCCGCACCCGCCCAACCCAGGCATAGGGCACAGCGTTGTAGTTAAGAATGGCGATCGGTTGATTGAGACTATCTTCGAGACCATCATTATTGAGGTTAGCCACAAGAGCGGTCATTAAAGTTGGTGATATCCCTAATCCCATAAAGACGCCCAATGTGGTCAGAGGATAGACCAAATTCATCACCACCACACCAAAACGGTGGAGCAGCGGCTGGGTGATACTGTACAAAACCACCAGGGGGATGGCATTATTCAGCATTCGGATTTGTCCTAGAAACTGGGTTAGGGTGGCTGCATCGGCAATGGTCTGGGCATAGACCCCTAGATACAAATATTCCCCAAGGCAATAGAGCACCACAGTCAAGAAGGTGCTAGCGGCCAGCAGGGGAATAATCGGATAAGCGGCTAGGGCTGCTCTGGTGAAAGGTTGCGGTTCCGGGGTTGATGTAGCCGTTGCGGGCAGCGGTTCAAGCCGACGGGCTAAATCGGTCACAAGAGCGATCGCCCCTACGGCCATCAGCACCACCCCCCAGAGCAGTTGGCTCGGTGCCCACCAGCGGGCCAAGATTGCAACTCCACCGCCACCCATTAATCCCCCCAACGCGATCGCAATCCGAATGGCCGTAGAACACCGTTGCCAATCCAGAGCCGTGAAGTAATCCGTAACCCAACTGGGAAACAAGACCTCTAGCAGCAAAATCCAGAGGCTATAAAGCCCCACATCAATGGCAATGTAAATGCTCGGTTGGTCTGGCCACAGTTCAATGCTGACCAGTGCCAAACCCAACGCCGCGATCGCCCCGATTAAACTACTCTGCAACAGGCGGGGTCGGGAGATGCGATCGACAATTTGCGCTAAACCCACATAGAGCGGCAGCGAGACGACTCCAAGGCTGACATAGACCCAGGGCAACCCTTGGGGGCCAACCTGGGTCAGCAAGAGGGCACTTCCGAGCACTAAACCCATCATGCATAGGGCGCTGAGTAATAGCCCCAGGAGCATCACCCAAATCAATTTCCGTCCGAAGGGCTGCTGCCAACGCTGCTGAACCCAGTGGGCGATCTGCCTCATATGTAATGTAAATGTAATAGTGAGCGGTCACTTAATTCGCCGGATCTAGCATAGAGCGAAGTGGGTTGGGGTTGAATGTTTCACATGGAAAGTTAAGGATTGTCAGGGTTTTTAGATTGATATTGCTGAATAATGCCAGCTAAAGCTGGTAAATTGTCCCGAGCACCCTTTGACGCTAGCGACCCCCATGAAAATTGCGATTCTGTCTCAAGATCCTCGACTCTATTCAACGCGTCGTTTACGGGAAGCGGGTGAAGATCAAGGGCATAAGGTGCGGGTGATTAACTATCTGCGCTGTTATATGAATATCACTTCTCGCAATCCCACGATTGTTTACAACGGTCGGCAGTTGGAAAACTTCGATGCAATTATTCCCCGAATCGCGGTCTCGCGGACATTCTACGGCACGGCAGTGGTGCGGCAGTTTGAAGTGATGGGGGTGTTTAGCCCCAATGAGTCTCAGGCTATTTCTCGCTCACGGGATAAGCTGCGCTGTTTGCAAATTTTGGCTCGGGAGGGGATTGGTCTGCCGGTGACAGGGTTTGCTCATGCCACGCAAGATATTGATGGTTTGATTGAAACGGTGGGAGGCGCACCCTTGGTGATCAAGCTCTTAGAGGGAACTCAAGGGCTGGGAGTGGTGTTAGCGGAAACCAAACAGGCAGCGCGATCAGTTATTGAGGCGTTTCGGGGTTTGGACGCGAATATCCTGGTGCAGGAGTTTATTGAGGAGGCCAAGGGGGCGGATCTTCGCTGTTTTGTGGTGGGGGATAAGGTGGTGGCAGCCATGAGACGGCAGGGCGCACCAGGAGAGTTTCGCTCAAATTTGCATCGGGGGGGGTCTGCTCGGATGGCTAAGTTGACGCCAGAGGAGCGCGAAACGGCAATTCGTTCAGCTCAGGCGATGGGTTTACAGGTGGCGGGGGTAGATTTGTTGCGCTCGAACAATGGCCCGGTGGTGATGGAGGTGAATTCGTCGCCGGGTTTAGAGGGGATTGAGCGCTCAACGGAGATTGATGTGGCGGGACGGATTATTGAGTTTGTGGCTAAGGCGGCGAAGCAGGGGCGATCGGGCGATCGGATTAAGTATTAGGGGGTGTCGTCAGTTAGCACCAGAAACCTGATGGGACAAACGATAAAGTGCCTGACCCATAAAACAGAGAGAGAGGCTGTAAGTCAATCACAGCAAGAGTTTGAAGTTTGACTGACGACAGCCCCTAGATTCTTGGGATTGTTAAGATTCTAACCACCAAATAAACTCATCTGGTTTACGGCGACTTCTGGCATATTTGCGGATGTACACCATTTTCTCTGCTTCCGAAAGCTGACAAAACTGTTCATAAGTTGTACCCATTTCTTCAAACAGATTCTTGGTGTCTGGCTCCATCGAGACTTCAAATCGGAGACGATGGGTCGTTCTAACATGCACCACGCAATCACCATAGTGACCCCAACGAACTTCTGGCCTACCGCCCATTTTTCCGTAGAGCAAATAAACTACCTCAACGCCAGGAACCCGATGACCTTCAGAAATGCTGTTGGCAATGCAACGCCAGTTATCGCTCTCCGTTAGCTTAACTTCAATACCAAAACGACCCACTGCAATATCAGGAAATGCTTGGGCACTGGCATTACGATCTGTCAGAATGCCTAGCTCAATGAGTAAATCACGAATTTTATCTTCAAATTGTTTGGAGGTTTTAAATTTTCCTCTTGCTTGGATATGTTGATTGAGCTGCTCTTTCAATAATTCCAAAATTGCTTCAAACTCAGATTGTTCCATAATCTCAACTTAGTGCCTCCGCAACGGCTCGCGCAACAAACCAAGCGAGAACAGGCGGCACCGCGTTACCAATCTGACGTTCTGTTTCTCTGAGTTTAGCTTGGAAAATAAAGTTATCAGGAAATGACTGAATGCGGGCAGCTTCTCTCATAGAGATTCTACGGGGATACTTATAATGGAATTGAATATTGCCGTGACATTCTGCACGAATGGTATAACCTGCGCGATCGGCTTTCAGGCAGCGGTTTCCTTGGTCTTGACTACGATTGGCTTTGCTCCAAATATGATTGATTTCCGGTGTTTCAGGGAGTGGCTCTAGATCAATGAGTGCTTCACGAGCAGTAATATAGTCGTCTTTCGCCAAAATGGGCTGCGGATGTGTAAACCTGACTCCAGATTGAGTTCCCACAATAAAAACCCGATCTCTAGTTTGAGGGACACCAAATGCGGCGGCGTTGTAGAGTTCATAACTCACATCGTAGCCAAGATTTCGGAAGTCAGATAACACTTTTGCTAATGAGTCCTGCGCTCCTTTCATCAACAGCCCTTTGACATTTTCAGCGACAAATATTTTAGGACGAACTTGACTTACCGCAGTGACCATTGCTTTATAAAGACCACTGCGTTCTCCTGCTATACCTCGACGTTTGCCATTGATTGAAATATCTTGGCAAGGAAAGCCTCCGATGATAACATCAGCTTCTTTGGGGATTGTATCTATGACTTCCCAAATATCTCCACAAATAATCTCGTGGCTTAAGTTGTGTTTATAAGTTTTGCAAGCATGGGGATTTAGCTCATTCGCCCAAATGGTTTCAAAGGGAAGTTTTTGGTAATGGTTGTCTAGAAATTCAAACTCACCCAAAAAACCCAGATCCATTCCTCCACAACCAGAAAATAGGGAAACAGTTTTGAGCCGTTGACTTGTTTTTTGGGGAATTAAAAGCTGACTGGTGGTTTCACGAAAAGGAAATAAACTTAATTGCTTAGGACTTCTCTCAGTAATCAGGTTAGATGATTGAAGTGGGATTTTGCATACCATTGAGCTATTAGTAAAATAATTTACTTCTTTTCTTAGCCTTACCCATATTATAAAATCCCTCCATTCACAGACACAACATTAACCTGTGCTGCCAGCACATCCAGAATCCCATAATCCTCATGATCAGGTTGTGGGTTGGAGCGATCGCCATCGCCACGATCGCACTCAGCCATTGCCCCCCTACTCCTCCGCTGCATCCTCTTGAGGCGCGATCGGCAACGGATAAAACGGCAATGCTGAGGTCTGCGGACGCTGGTTAAACAACGGCTGGGCTCCCGACTCTGCTCCCAACAATCGCTCCTCCGTTTTCTTGATTACATCCTTCGCCAACCGCTCACTAAACCCAATCACAAACGCCAAAGAACAGAAGAAAAATTCTGTTCCCCGCGCCGTGTTATTGGGCACAATCTGCACTGAGATTACCCCTGAGCTAAACAACGCATACATCAATAGCCCGAATGAAGAGCCAATTATCGGTTTAAACGCCCCCGTAAAAATCGGGATCAACGGGTCAGACACCTCTTGCTTCTCAAAATCATTGATCCGAATCAGGATACTAATCGCGCTGCCAAGGGTTCCCGAGGACACAACCAAAATAATCAAAAACAAAATCGAGGCATCCTGACGCTCCTGATCGCGGATTTCAACCAGGTTCCGCTGGCGCAGCCGCTTTTGACGAAACTCCCGAATTAGCTCTTGCTGGTTTTGGGTGGCAATCAAACCCCCAACCGCATCACCAAAAGCATTATCCCCTTCGCCAGGGTTCTCGCCTTGGATAATTTGAGCATCATCGGTGATGAAAATATTGTCACTGGCCAGCTCCTCTTGGATTTCCGAGAGACGGTCTTGAAGACCATTAATCTGATCATCCAGTTTGCTCTCGCCTTGGCGGGAAATACCCACCAATGACCCAAAAAAGAGCCCCGCTGAAACCACCGTGGTGAATGTTAAGCCACACACCACCTTCAGTGGATCAGAATCAGAGCGGTAAATATCCCGAAAACGGTTAAGGAAAATACCCAGCAGCGGGTGCTGATGGCGTGTGACCGTACGCTCAATATCGATCCGCATTTTGCGAGCCACCAATAAGCTGGGTTGCTCATGGCTGAGAATCTCGATCGCCATTTCGATATATTCAAACAAAACCGTGAGTTCACGGTCTTTTGAACTCAAGCGCAAAAAACGTAATGCCCGATGGAATGTATTGGTCTCAAACTGAATCAACAGTTTTTCAATCCGAGGAAACAAAACCACTAGCTCGGCGATTTCTTGCTGGAGATGCAGCACCATCATCTCATCGGCGGTTGTGGTCTTCTGCTTAGGATCAGCTGCCTTGCGGTGCAGGTTGTCGCTGATATTGCGCAGATTGATTTTAATCTGCTTCAGGCGGGTGCTAAAGCGAGAGAGAGAGTTGGATTTGGCGGTTAAAGATGCACTCACTGGGGTAGCAGGAATCGAAGGGGTAGAATTGGACATGACTGTTCTTATAACCGACATTGTCCTTTCTTCGACGCTGTGTTGGTGCTGAAAGTCGGACAGGGTGGAGCAGTTCTAGAACTGTCAGCTATTTTCCGGAACCCTCTAACGGCAACCCAAACTGTCGCGGGTTGCCACCCCAGTGACCGGATTCACACCACTCGCCCGCTTACACAATTGCTTCACTTCATAGCGATCGAGCACTGTCCCTGAAAAGTCAGCCCCTGTGATATCAGCGACTTTAAATTCACCATTGATATCTACCCCTTGAAAATGGGTGCTGGTGGCGATCGCATCCGTAAAGATCACATCCCGGAAATTCGCGCCGCTAAAATTAACGCGATCGGCAAAAGCCAGCGCTAAGTTTGCGCCTTCTAAATTGGCATCGACAAACACCGCCTTGGTTAAGATTGCCCCTTCCATATTTACGCCCTGCAAGTCCACCCGGCGGGCTTCGGCGGCGGCAAACGACGCCCCAGGTAAATCTTGGCCCACAAAGCTGCGATCGTGAATATCCGTCAGGGTATAGTCGGCTGGAGAGAGGATTGCTGCCCAGGCAGGACGGGCATCAAGCACCACCCAAAACAGAGCGAGACAGAGAATGCAAACCCCGATGATCAATCGACGAAATAGCTTATTGGGCATTTTGCGCCTCCAGACGCTCTAGCCAATCTGTACCCACACGGATGGTGATTTCCGAGCCCAGATCGCCCGTGGAATCAGACTGGAGCTGACCCAGTCCCAAGGTGTCTTGAATCGCCTCGGCAGCATCACGATTACCACTTTGCACTACAATCTCAGTCTCGCGTAACCGACGGTTGGGGTCATAACGGGAGAAAAACAGGTTCCGGAAACCCGCTTCCCGCAATTGCCCAGCCACCTGACGAGCGAGCTGGGGCTCATCTGTGGCGTTTTGGATGGCAATTCGAATCCCCTGGAGCGATCGCGCCTGAAGCTCATAATCCGGCTCAATGTCAAAATGTGAGGCCAAAACGCGATCGCGCTCTTGAGGCAACATCACCCAATAACTGATGCCACCAAACTCGCTCTCACCACTAAACCGACCGGGCAGCAGCACCATCTTAAGGTCATCCTTTTGCAGACCCATACCAAAGTTAACCAGTGCCAAAATTTCTTCAAAACTCAGGTTGGTGTCTACGTAGTTCAGCATCAACTTAACCGCCTTGGGGAGCTGCGGCACTACGCTGGGGGTCTGGAGGCGATCGCGCAGAGACTTCAAAAGTACTTGCTGACGTTGGATTCGACTAATATCACCAAACTCATCCTTGCGGAAACGCGCGAACTGCTCGGCTTGAGCTCCGTTTAAGCGTTGTAGGCCCTGTTTGAGATCAATTTCCAAGCCTTGGGTTTTGTCTGAATACTTCATATCTCGGGGGACATAAACCTCAATCCCTCCCACCAAATCCACCAACTCCCGGAAGGCATCATTGGTGACTCGAACGTAGCGATCGATGGTTACGCCATTGAGGGTTTCACTGACCACCTCTTGCAAAAGATCTTTGCCGCCATGAATATTGGCATCGTTGATCTTCCGTACACCAACGCCCGGAATGGGAACCTGGGTATCGCGGGGAATTGAGAGCATGCGCACAGTTTGATCACCAGGGTCAAACCGAATCAAAAGCATCGTATCGGTATGCCCTTCAAAGGCTTCGTCACTACCGACTTCTGCATCTGGGACGCGATCGATGCCCACAACCAAAATATTCACGGGCCGCTCAATGGTATAGCCCAGCAGAGAAGGAATATTACTCTCACTATCAGCCGTACCTGCTGTTGCGACTTCTTCCCCCACATTGAAGGCATTGAGCACCTTAGGGATGGGGCTAATCATGGCAACAGTAGCCCCTAGGGTTGCGGACAGCGTGGCAACAACAACAAAAGCACTACTCCAAAGTGCACGGATATGAAATGGAAGTTTAGTAGTGGCAGTACGAGAATTCGGAGGGGTGAAGGCAGGAGCGGTTCGACTCCGAGTCGAGTTGTGCTTAGAGTTAGCGCGACGAGCCCTGACATCTTGCACAGGAATATCTACTGTATTTCTCACCGTCACCTCATCACCACCAATAGATTTTTCTAAATGAGTCTCGTGCAATGGTAATGCATACTCGCTTCAAATGGCTACGCCAATCCCGAGATTACTTATGCAGAAATTACTCATGCAGGATTATAGCGTTAGGTTGGTGATTGTTTCCGGATCGTTTTGGACAATTTGGCGCAACTCTTTAGATAGCACCCTGTTCTGAATCCCATCCCCTAAACCTAAATCTGACATTTAATTCTGTTATTCCTCTTGGATTACAGACGCGGGCAAGATCGCAAGTGATAGACTTAACAGTTACCCATTCAGACCGATCGCACATTTCCCCGTGGTTAAAGTCACTGTTCCTGCCACTACCGCTAATCTTGGTTCTGGCTTTGATTGCATTGGAGCGGCGTTTACGCTCTACAACCAGTTTGAGTTTGCCCCAGCCGAGCGCCTCAGCATTACTGTTGCGGGGTCAGGCCAGGCTGAAATTAGCACCAATCCAGACAATTTGGTCTATCGAGCCTTTGCTCAACTCTATACAGCCCTAGAGCGCCTGCTGCCCCCTATCGATTTGCGGATCTCGATGGGGATTCCCTTGGCGCGAGGTTTGGGGAGTTCGGCTACGGCGATCGTGGGAGGATTATTGGGCGCGAATGTGTTGGCGGGCAATCCTCTGTCGCAAGCGGAGGTAATGCAACTGGCGATCGAGATGGAGGGGCATCCGGATAATGTGGTGCCCGCATTGCAGGGCGGTTGTTATTTAGCGGCAACTGCTGCCAGTGAAGGGTGGCAAATTGCGCCTGTACCTTGGCATCCGGAAATTATTCCTGTGGTGGCAATCCCTGACTTCCAACTTGCGACCGAGAAAGCGCGGGCGGTTTTGCCCGAGACTCTCAGTCGGGCGGATGCAATTTTTAATGTGGCGCACTTTGGTTTGCTGTTGCGGGCATTGGCGACGGGTAAGGGGGATTGGCTGCGGGATGCCTTGAACGATCGCCTCCATCAGCCCTATCGTCAGACCTTAATCCCCGGTTATGAGGCGGTGCAGGCGGGCGCGATCGCAGCGGGAGCTTATGGTGTGGTGATTAGCGGTGCAGGGCCAACCCTCTTGGCGTTAACTGCTGTGGACAAGGCCAATGCAGTGGCGGCTGCGATGAAAAACGCTTGGACGGCTGAGGGTATGGCGACCCAGGTGCATATTCTGTCTGTGGATGCGATCGGTGCTAGGGTACAGATAGACTAAATTATTCCTTTTCCGATCTGACGAGAAGCGCTATCTTATTTCTGCTATCTTGCGTTTAGAATTGTGGTGAATATGAGGCTGTAGGAATGTCTGGTTTAAAGTTCCGCTCAGTCTTGTTGGGGCAGATTCGATTACAACATTACACGCTTATTGTAAGACTTAATTAGCTGGGTTGTAAGAGAGTGATGAGTGGTGGACATTGATCAGGGCTATTTCATTCTAAGGAAGCCAGAAGTATGGTAGTGGAAGTTAAGAGAACTGCCCAGAGAAATGACAGAGCTAGCAATAGTAGAAGTGTTTAGGGAGCTGCCAGACACAAGGCGAACAGCAGGACAAAGACACAGCCAAGCGTTATGCTTAGCCCTCCTGTTAACGCTGGCGGTGGCAGCGGGAAATCGAGGATTCCTCGCTATCGGAGACTGGCTCAAAGCTTACCAGGAAGAACTCATCGAATTGTTCCAGCCGCCCAAAGGACGCTTACCTTCATACAGCACAATTAGATGAACCCTGTTGAGAATCGACTATCAAGCCTATTCAGGCGGGAGCATCCCAGTTTAGCAATAAGCATTAACACTCAAGAACATGGAGCCTAGTAAATATGAAATTTCTCGCCTCTTTTAGGTCGCTTGATTGGTATGCAGTTATTGCGAGGTTATGATTTGCGAATCCAAGCGATCGAGGGTGGTTTAGTTACAGTTGAGGCTTTGACGTAAAACAAGATGGTCAGTACTGTAATGCTGAAATCTCTGACTGAGCTGTAGGAAACAGTTTGAAATGCGACCTCGTTATTGCCAGAACCGCATAGGTTGTTAGTCTCCTAACCCCGATCGCCAAGCCCATTATTCTCCTTCAGAGGAAAGCTTTACAGCCAACGCCCACCCCAAGCCAACACCATTGAAAACGCGATCGCCGCGATCGCCTGCCTCACCATCAACCCCACCGCAAACCGCACCGACTGTTCGCGGACAATGGTCAATGCAGTGACCAGGCAGGGGAGCAACACCCCCGCCAGATAGACCCCCGTCAAGATTTGTAGCGGTGTACCGGAAGCAGAGAATCTTCGTATCTCAGCCATTGATTTGGAACGTTCCGGTGCAGCGCGGTTTTTAGGCTGCTTACTTGTAGCACTGCGTTTACCTTGGTATCACCCTAGAGGTTTTAACGCATGGTGAAAACGTTGAGTTAGATTTTTTGGATAGACTTTAGTCAAAGACACTGAGTCACATTTTTGAAAATGACAGAATTGTGTGATGGCGTCTACAAATGCAGTAAGGACTAGATCTTCATCAAAATCATGTTGTTCAAAATGTAGTGATTTGATCTCTAAATGGTTTGTTTTTCGATGGGCTTTACAATCCATACGCCCAATAAATTCATCGCGGTAAAGTAGTGGCAGACAAAAGTAGCCATACTGACGTTTTGCAGCGGGGACATAACTTTCTAACCGATAGTCGTATTGAAACAGTGCTTTGAGCCGTTCTCGCTGAATGACACTATTGTCGAATGGCGACAGAATTAACATACGGCTGTTCAACCGGGGAAGAGGGCATTCGAACGCACCCGTTTCTAATATAAATACTTCACCACTGCTCACTTGTACTTGTTCTAAAGTTCGCTGCGCCAACCTTTCGTTTACCAAAGCTTTTACAGCCTTGCGGAGTTCAGAATTTCGGCGCTGGTAGGTCAGCCCTTTAAGTGAAACCACCCCATGGCAGCGCAACTGTTGATCGACAATATGCGCCGCAAATTCAACCATGCTAGGCATGGTTGAATTGATGTGAGATGGCAATACTCGCTCGGTCAGGTCATAGGTTTTCTGGAAACCTTCACGGGCGCTGACCATGAGGTCGCCCTCCATATACAACTGTTCGAGTGCCTTTTTTGCTGGCTTCCAGTCCCACCAGCCTGCACGTTTTGTGGTGTTAGTTTCTATATCTCGGGATCGTAGCGGGCCATCTGAACGGATGCGTGCCAAAAGCTCACCCATGAGCTTCTGATCGCGGGTTCTATACCAATGGGTTTGGCCGCTTTTAATGGCGTGTTTGTAGGGTAAGGAGAAGCGAAAATCGGCGATGGGAAGAAAAGCTGCCGCGTGTGCCCAATACTCAAAAATGTCTCCATTGAGCAACATTTGATGGGTCATGGCTGGCTTAAACTGAGGCACTCTAGAGTAGAAAACATGATGGTGTGCTCGTTCCACTACCGATATGGTGTCGATCTGTACGTAACCTAAGTGGTTAATCGCTTTACGTGCCCCCGCCAAACCCCGTCCATAGGGCTGAGCCTGAAGCAAACCTTGTGCAGCCAGGGCAAGGTGGCGTAAACGCGCCTGCTCTTGTGGATGCTTAATTTCAATCATGGTCATACTTGCCGTATAACGTTGTAAGTGACCAATTTTCGGCCACGCTGAAATTTCAACTCGTTATAGCATGTTCAAGGCCGGAAATCCGGTCAACCTGATTGTTATACCCACACGATTAGGGGCAAACAGAACAGTCCCCTAGAGTTGTTTATCAGGGGAGGAATTGCCAATTTGTGATGGCGACGGGTTGTTTCGCTTACTGGGCTATTTCCGAAAAAATACGTGCCTCAGATACATGAACGAATATGGAATATCAAAGATGTACGAAAACAACATGATGGCGGTTACACCGCCTGACCAGATGGAGTAAGGCGTCACATCCGAGGCAAGAAATGGACGTTCAGTGAGCAGCATGTATAGGGCGGGAGGCCAGCAAACAACATGCGTGAGGGCCAAGAACCCAGAAAGCCGGAACAGCACAGACTTGAAGATGGAGTTCGCAGCAACCAGCGACACAACGCCTGCCGCCCAACACCCAACCACCCATCGGGCAATTGGATGGTGCCAAGCAAAAAACAATCCAAACAATATCCAAGCGATGGATGTAAAAATCCAGATCTTCAGATTCCGAGGCGATTCCGCCATTTCAAAAATTTGTAGAGCATAGTGCCCTTTTTGATAGTCAGTCATCAAAAGTCCGTTCCACTGTGTCGAAATAGTCCATGAAACTGCAGTCAATGTAGCCCTTGAGTCTTCACATCAAGTAACCAGAGAATCCCCATCCGTGCTTCTCTCTACCCACTACGAATGAAGAATGTGATGACAGCCCGGACGTCAAACACGACTGATATCGTAATGGTTAGACAGAGCAGCGACATCCAGATTCCGTAAGGGCTTATGAGGCGAAAACTGGAATCTTTGAGTGCTGCATTAGGAAGATAGAACAACAGTGGCGTCCAAAACAAAATGTGGGGAACACCCATCAAATCAAGGTCACGTGTGAAGTAATAAATCGTGAACCCAACCGGGAAACAGGCGACATGGGCTGCAACGGCCCAGCGTGGTTCTGCACGTCGGAAAACAAATAGCAACCCTGAAAAGAAAACTATATTGAGCCACAGCATCCAATTTTGAACAGGATGTGGAAGCATCGACATCTGCTGTCCCGCTTCTCTAAATAGCTCCATCATTGTCACTCCCAGATATGGTCACATATTCCTTCGGCACGATGATTCCTTTCTCGCTGGTTGATTTTATGGTTGACTCTGCAACGGGCGCAAAACCGGATTGGCACTACAATATTGCCACAAAACCCAAATCATTTCGAAGCGTTCACCTACTTTTAAATAGCTAGTGGCATAACTATTTTGAGCCCAACCTGAAAGTCAAAACTGGGTCAGAAGCAGGCGTTATAACCAGCGTCCGCCCCAGGCCAACACCATTGAAAACACGATCGCGACGATCGCCATCAGCCCCACCGCAAACCACACCGACTGTTTGTGGCAGGTTTGATGGGGGGGCTTTTTCGGGCCACTGGCATCTACAGATAGCGGTTTCAATCCAGGTAAGGTATTGGATAACTAGGGCAATAAGCGAT
>JAAHHN010000123.1 GCA_010672165.1 Spirulina sp. SIO3F2
CTACAGCGTAACGCTCAACCATTCAACCGTTTCTGGCAATTCATCGGGACGCTATGGTGCTGGCATCCGTAGTTTCGGCGACACAGTCGTCAACGATTCAGTAATTTCTGGCAATATCTCAACCATCCAAGGCTCAGGCGTTGGCATTAGCAGTATCGGTAATGTCACTGTGAATCGCTCGACGATTTCTGATAATTCCGGTGGACGAGGTGGAGCAATTTTTAGTGAGAAAAAAATCACTCTCAATCATTCAACTATTTCTGGAAACTCATCACGAAACAATAGTGGCGGAATTCACGCAATTCGAGATATTGAAATTGACCATTCACTGATTATCAATAATACATCTGGTGATGAAGGCGGTGGAATCGGGAGTCGTTTTGGCAATATCAGCATTAGTAATTCAACCATTGCGAATAACTCGGCCTTAAACAGTGGCGGCGGGATTCGGAGTTATTACAATGTGGCGATCGCCAATTCCAATATTTCGAATAATACCTCTAGTGCCAACGGTGGTGGCTTATTTGTGCAGGGGACAGCCCAGAAGAACATTACCCTCACCAACTCCAGTATCACTGGTAATTCTTCAGGCCAATCTGGCGGTGCAATTTATATCAATAATGGCAATATCACCGCCAAAAATACGCCTTTGACGAATAATCAAGCCAGTAACACGAGTAGTAATGGTATTTTGTCCAAAAAAGGTAAAGTGACGCTCAGTAGTGATGGTGATTTAAACCTCACTGATGCAATCCAAACGAATAATTATTTGGGTTCAGATAACACAATTCGCCTCCAAGGCAATAACATCAATATTTCGATTCCCATCGAATCCCGCGGTAGCGATATTCGCATTGAAGCGAACAGTAATGTAACCGCGTTCACCGCAGACGCTAGCATTTCTAGTCATGGCTCTGCGGGTAGTGGTGATATCACAATCATCGCAGGTGGGAATCTGAATCTGCGCAATGTTACCTCTTTTGGCTTTAATGATGGTGGCAATATCTCCATCACCAGCACAGGCGGTGTAGCTAACACCACGTTTGGTGGGAGCGAGGGAACAATCAGTGCCAGTGGTCGAAATGGTAATGCGGGTTCAGTAGCAATTAATGCGGCCAGCGATGTCACGATCGGTCAGATTTTTGCCGACTCCGAGGGCGGTTCAGGAGGCAATGTCAATATTGCCACTTCTGGCTTAGTGCAGCTCAAGAATAAAGGCTCTGGCCTCTTGGGCATCACAGATGCCAGCATTTCCACGGCGGGCGGTAATGCTGGGGGGACAGTGACAATTCGGCATGGTGGCTCAGGGCAAATCCCCTTCACCATTGGCGATGCTAGTATCAATGGTACCGCAGGTAGCATTGATGCAGGGACTTCAGCCGCTCACACCCTCGCACCAACGCAATCGTTCCTGTTCGACTTTCGCCAGGGCAACATTCAGCTCCTGACTACGGCTGCACCGGGGGAGCCGATCGCACCTGTTTTGGGTGCAACACCGCTGCCTGCGATCGCTCTCCCCCAAGCAGAGGCGAACCCCCCCACGCTCACCTTTTATAACCAAACCCCCGTTGAACTGTTTGTGAAACTGATTGGCGATCAATTGGGGGCAACCACCACAATCGACTATGAAGATGGCAAATTTGCCTGGACGATTCCCGGTGAGCCGCTCGACATTACAGGCACATTGCCCCTCCCCAAGTTGGATGTGGATATCAGCGCGATCGATGAATACCTCGAAGGTGAATACGAAGACTATATGGGAGTAGAACTGGATGAAGAGATTGAAGGGGTGAATCTGGCCAATATCCGGGAAATGCTGACCCGCATTGAAGCCCAAACCAACACTCGGCCAGTTATGGTTTACGCCTTGAGCTATCCGGACGCTCTTGACCTTATTCTGATTACAACCCAAGACACCCCCATTGTCCGTCGTGTGATTCCGGAGGCTAATGCCAAAGCCATTCGCCGCCAATCGCGCCGCTTAGTGAGTGGTGTGCAACGTCTTTATCACACTCGCTATCTTGAACCTGCCCAACAACTCTACCGTTGGTTGATTGAACCCATTCAGGATGAACTGGACGCTTACAATGTGGATACGCTGATTTTTGCGATGAGTGCTGGGCTGCGCACCCTGCCGCTGGCGGCGCTGCATGATGGCAATCAATTCCTCGTTGAGCAATATAGCCTCGGGCAAATCCCCAGCGTGAGTTTGACCAATAGCGACTATCAATCTCTACATCAGTCTCCGGTCGTGGCCATGGGTGCCTCCCAATTCCGTACGCTTCAGCCTCTGCCTGCTGTTCCCGTGGAACTGGCAATGATCACCCACAACCAAACGGGTCAGCCCTTTCTAAATGAGGCATTTACTTTGGCGGCATTGCGTCGTGAAAGCCAGAATCCTGCCACAGAAATTGTCCACCTCGCCACTCATGCAGCATTCCAAGCCGGACAATCTAACCGAGCCTTCATCCAGTTTTGGGATCAAAAAGTTCGTTTTCAGGATTTGAGAGATCTGGGCTGGTACAACGACCCTCAAATGGAACTGCTGGTGTTGAGTGCCTGCGAAACAGCACTGGGTGATGCTAATGCAGAGCTAGGATTTGCAGGATTGGCGGTGCAAAGCGGGGTAAAGTCGGCTTTAGCCAGTCTCTGGCAGGTTTCGGATTTAGGAACGCTGGCACTCATGACGGGCTTTTATGACCATCTACGCGATCCGGCCATCATGATCAAAGCGGAGGCATTGCGCCAAGCGCAACTGAGCTTGCTGCGGGGTGAAGTGAGTTGGCAAGCCAATAATTTCTCAACTGAGGCCCCCGAACTGGCTGTTCATGTCAATCGAGATTTGAGTCATCCCTACTATTGGAGTGCCTTTACCTTGGTCGGAAGTCCCTGGTAGCAACGATATGAATGCTCCTATCATTATCACTCTGATTGCTATAGCAAAAATCAAGTTGGTCAGAACAGTACTACATCACCAAAACCCTTGTCTGGTGGGCAATGCCCACCCTACGCGATGTCCTAACTATCTACCAACACTGCTATATATCCCTCTTTTGCCATATTGAGATCAAACTTGTATTCTCTCATTGACTGTAACAACGAGAATCCCTAGAGCAACACAAGAGGAGTATAGCTTGTAAGTTCAGAAAACCAGTGCCCCAATTTCAAAATTGGAGCACTAGTTTTCTGGAAGATAAGTTTTAGAACTCACTCAATAGAAGAATGTCCTAAGTTGGAGAAGTGACTATTGCAACGCCCCACAACTTAACTTTGTGGCTTATCCTGAGCTGTTAGCTACCCTGCTCTAGCAACACCTTCTGCTGTTGTTCGCCGGGCAGTACCACCACCTTGTTCTCCTCGCCAATGTCTACCGTTGCGGTATCACCTTCCTTTAAACGACCCGAGAGGATTTCCTCAGCGAGAACATCTTCCAACAGGCGCATGATCGCACGACGTAAGGGTCGTGCTCCATAGCTCGGATTGTAACCTTCTTCCACCAGACGTTCCTTGAACTTATCGGTAACTCGCAGGGTGATATCTTGTTCCACCAGGCGTTGGAAGACTTCCTTGAGCAGAATCTCAGAGATCTCTTTAACCTCATCTTTCGAGAGTTGTCGGAAGACAATAATCTCGTCTAAGCGATTAAGGAATTCTGGACGGAAATATTGTTTGAGTTCTTCATTAACCAAAGAACGGATGCGATTGTATTGTGCATCATCTTGGTTATCTTCAAACTCAAAGCCGAGGCCACCCGCACCTTTCTCAATCACCTTAGAACCAATATTTGAGGTCATGATGAGGAGCGTATTTTTGAAGTCTACCGTGCGCCCTTTTGCATCAGTCAAACGACCATCTTCCAAAATTTGCAAGAGCATATTGAAGACGTCAGGGTGCGCTTTCTCAATCTCGTCAAAGAGAACGACTGTGTAGGGGCGACGTCGCACCGCTTCAGTGAGCTGCCCTCCTTCGTTGTAACCCACATAGCCAGGGGGGGAACCGATTAGCTTAGAAACGGTATGACGCTCCATAAACTCAGACATATCCAAACGGATCATGGCTTCTTCAGAGCCGAAGAAATAGGCAGCTAAAGACTTGGTCAGTTCAGTTTTACCTACCCCGGTTGGTCCGGAGAAAATAAAGCTCGCGATCGGCCGGTTGGGGTTCTTAAGACCGACACGGGCACGACGGATGGCACGAGAGACGGCTTTAACCGCATCTTCTTGACCGATGAGTCGCTGGTGTAAGGTATCTTCCATATGCAGCAGCTTCTCAGACTCGCTTTCGGTGAGCTTATTGACGGGTACTCCTGTCCAAGACGCAACAATATGGGCAATTTCCTCAGAGTCCACAAATGGCCCCCCTTCAGACGGACTTTCAGTCCCTTCTTTTTTGCTCTCGGAAATGGCGCGAATCTCTGCCTTAATTTCCATTTCTCGATCGCGCAACTCACCCGCCTTATCAAAATCTTGAGAACGAACGGCGTCATCCTTTTGTTTTAGGACTTCCCGCAGCTCTTTATCCAATTCCTTAGCGGCTGGGGGCAATTGAGAATTAATTAAGCGAACTCGTGAACCCGCCTCATCAATCAGGTCAATCGCTTTATCTGGAAGATAGCGATCGCTGATATAGCGGTCAGAGAGCTTCGCTGCTGCATCTAGGGCTTCATCCAGAATCTTGAGCTTATGGTGCTGCTCATACCGCTCTCGCAACCCAAAGAGAATTTCGATCGTGTCTTCGACACTTGGCTCACCCACCATCACCGGCTGGAAGCGTCGGGCCAAAGCAGCATCCCGTTCAATATGTTTGCGATATTCATCCAGCGTTGTTGCACCGATGCATTGCAGTTCACCCCGAGCCAAGGCCGGCTTGAGGATATTCGCTGCATCAATCGCCCCTTCGGCTGCCCCAGCCCCGATCAGCGTATGAACTTCATCAATCACTAAGATGACATTCCCTGCTGAGCGAATCTCATCCATGATTTTTTTGAGACGTTCCTCAAATTCTCCACGATACTTAGTGCCCGCGACTAACAGACCAATATCGAGGGTTACAACACGCTTTTCTTCGAGAATATCAGGAATATCGCTATTTTGAATCCGTTGGGCAAGACCTTCTGCGATTGCCGTTTTGCCCACACCCGGTTCACCAATGAGTACAGGATTATTTTTAGTCCGACGTCCTAAGATTTGGATCACCCGCTCGATCTCTTTGATACGTCCCACGACAGGGTCAAGTTTTCCCTCCCGCGCCAGATTGGTAAGGTTGGAGCCAAATTCATCAAGAGTTGGGGTTTTCGTGCGTCTCCCATCCGGAGAATTTGGGGCTACTTCAGCAGTCTCACCCAACATCCTAATCACTTGAGTGCGCACCTTAGACAAATCAACGCCCAAATTTTCGAGGACACGAGCGGCAACGCCCTCCCCTTCCCGAATCAAACCCAGAAGTAAATGTTCAGTACCAATGTAGTTGTGACCGAGTTGGCGTGCCTCTTCAAGAGATAGTTCCAGAACCCGTTTAGCTCGGGGGGTAAACGGAATCTCGACAGCGACGAATCCAGAACCGCGACCGATAATCTTCTCGACTTCGATGCGTGCGTCCTTAAGGTTGACCCCCATAGATTTGAGGACTTTCGCGGCTACGCCCGTGCCCTCCCCAATCAGCCCGAGAAGGATTTGCTCTGTCCCCACGAAGTTATGTCCGAGGCGACGCGCTTCTTCTTGGGCGAGCATAATGACCTTGATAGCCTTTTCTGTGAAGCGTTCAAACATAATGTTTTCCTAAAATCACCTATTGCTTGCCCGTTGTTCAGCCCATTCTAGCATGGTGATCCAGCCCCTGGTGTTGCACAGGGGTTCGGCTTTCACGCTGATTAGAGATCGTGCCAAAACATCTATTCGACACACAAACCCCAGAGCCAAGCGCTTTTTTGGCCGATGTGCCTATTGCTCAATTGCAGGTTACTTATTCACACCATTGCCAATCACACTGCGTCAAGCGCTCAAGGATCATTGCTTTCCAAGCACCTAATTCTAGGGCAAAGTTTGGGTTTTGCAACCCCGATCGCCAAAAAATTAATGCATCTTCTTGAGTGGCTTGATAATAGCCCCGACGATTGCCCGCTAGTTTAAAGCCAAACTTTTGATATAAGCCGATCGCACGTTTGTTGCCCGAGCGCACTTCTAAGGTCGCACGATTCATTTGTGCTTGATGTGCCCGTAGGAGTAGCTGATAGAGCAACAATTGCCCCAACCCTTGGCGCTGAACATCTGGATGAACCGCAAGTAGGGTGATGTGCGCTTCATCCAGAATCCGCCAAAGGCAAGCCAAGCCGATAGAATGTTTGCAATTGTCCTCATCATCACAGCCCTGCATCCGATCACAACATAAGAGCAGGAGATCGCTATTGGGGCTCTCAATTTCTCGCTGATAACCTGCTAAGTTCCAAAGACCCCCAAAACAACGCTGATCGAGTTCAATCGCTGCGGGTAAATCTGAAATTGTTAAGGGGTTAAGGTAAAGGGTTGAGAAAGTCACAAGGTCTGATAGTACACTAAAGTACGATTTGAATAGATTTGCACCTATCGATTTGCACTTTATCCTCACCCATGTTAGCCACTAATTCCCCAATTAATTTATCCGGTCAACGCTTCCTGCCCCCCCAAAATACTGCCCCTAACCAAGCCATTTTGCCTCTGACCGCTCAAGTGAATGATCAAGATCATTTGGAGATTGGGGGCTGTGACGTACCCCAGCTCGTGCAAGATTATGGGTCAGCACTCTATATTGTCGATGAATCGACCTTACGCATCGCTTGCCAGCAGTATCGGGATAGCTTTGATCGGTATTATGCAGGGGAAGCACAGGTAATCTATGCCTCTAAGGCTTGGAGTTGCCTGGGCATCTGTGCCCTAGTCGCCAGTGAAGGGTTGGGAATTGATGTGGTCTCGGGCGGAGAGTTATATACCAGTCTTCAGGCTGGTGTGCAGGGGGAGCGCATTTATTTTCACGGCAACAACAAGTCGACTGATGAATTGCGTTACGCCTACGAGGAAGGTTGCACGGTCATGGTGGATAATTGGCTGGAGTTGAAGCAGCTATCTGCGATCGCAACCCCAGAACACCCCATCACAATCTTTCTGCGCCTGACCCCCGGCATTGAATGCCATACCCACGAGTACATTCAAACCGGCCACCTCGATAGCAAGTTCGGTTTTGATCCCAATCAGCTCCCCGAAGTCTTTGCCTGGGTTGCCGAGCACCCACAACTCCATTGCACTGGACTCCATGCCCATATCGGGTCTCAAATCTTTGAGCGTCAACCCCATCAAGATCTCACCAGTGTGTTGGTGGACTGGATGCTCAAGGCCCAAGCGGCGGGCCTACCCATTACAACCTTGAACATTGGTGGCGGCTTGGGGATTTGTTATACCGAAGCCGATGATCCCCCCACAATTGAAGAATGGGTGAAAGCTGCCTGTAACGCCATGCAGAAAGCGTGTGATATCCGCAATGTACCACTGCCTAAAATCATGTGTGAACCGGGGCGATCACTCGTTGCCAACAGTTGTGTCACTGCCTACACCGTTGGCTCCCAAAAGCAAGTCCCCAATATCCGTACCTATGTTGCCGTTGATGGTGGCATGTCCGATAATCCCCGCCCCATTACGTATCAGTCCCAATACCGAGCAGTCATCGCCAATCGCATGGCTGACCCCACCACTGAAACAATTACTGTGGCAGGTAAGCATTGTGAGTCCGGTGATGTTGTTCTCAAAGATGCCCAACTTCCTGCCCTGCAAACCGATGATATCTTGGTCGTCGCTGGTACGGGAGCCTACAACTACAGCATGGCCTCAAACTATAATCGGATTGGCCGTCCGGCTGCGGTTTTAGTGCAAAACGGTCAAGCTGAACTCCTGATCCGCCGCGAAACCTATGCAGATCTTCTACGTCAAGATCGGTTACCGGAGCGCCTAGCATGAGGCATGAGCCTGAATGCTTAACGCTGAATAATGTTGATTGTGGGTGTTTATGAACCCTGCGCAATGGCTCCCACCTTGGCTACCTGAACTGGTTGAGCTGATTGATATTGCTCTGGTACTCCTGTTGGCCAGTATTGTGCTATTGATGAGCGACCGTCGTGCTTCGTGGATGGTACGAAGCTTAACCCTCTTAATGCTTGCAACAGTCGTGAGCAAGCATATCGGCTTTGAGATTCTCAGTTTGGTACTGGAGCGTTTGGTGCTGGGGTCGATTGTTGTTATGACAGTGGCGTTTCAAACAGAGTTGCGTCAGTTTTTTGAACAACTGGGTCAAGGCCATCTCTGGGCAATTTTTCGTCCCACTCAAAACCTGCCGCCACGCTCCGACAATGTCATTGATGAAATTATTGATGCTGTTAAAATGCTCTCCCAAAGCCGCACAGGGGCACTTTTGGTGGTTGAAACGGGTGCACCGATCGATGATCGCTTTTTTTCGGTGCCAGGCGTTGATCTGAATGCCAACCTCTCCACAGAACTGTTGCAAACTCTTTTTCAAACCACCACATTACTCCATGATGGAGCGGTTCATATTCGCGGTTCACGGATTCTGGCTGCTGGCATCATCCTGCCCCTCTCAGAACGGGTCGCTTCTCGGCAACTAGGCACCCGTCATCGGGCCGCTATGGGGATCACTGAGCGGGTGAAGAACTGCATTTGCATTGTGGTGTCTGAAGAAACGGGTTCGATTTCCTTAGCGCAAGGTTTACACCTCAATCGCCCCCTTACTAGCAGTAAACTCCGCGAACTGCTTCAACACATCTTTGCCCCCACCCCCGAACGGGAGTCTGTGGGTCGTCTTGGTCGCCAAATTAGTTCTCAAGGCTGGGATTTAGTCCAGCGGGTTTTGCGGATTGAGCCCGCTTCCAAGGGAGATTAAGATTGTGTCATCAGTTAACTACAAAAGTTTTATGGAACCAGGGATAAAGCGACCGACCCAAACAACAAGCAAAAGGACTGTATACCGTTCACCGCGATGATTCGAGATTTAATTGACAGCCCCCTAGCAAGACAATTCATTCCAAACCGCAGCGGGGAGCAAAATCCGTTAAGATTTGTGTCAGCTTTGTAACACTGTCCCTAAGATCTTAAATTATTGGCGGATACAAAAGGGACACCACTACACATCTTTCCCCTGAGGACATGTTGATGGTTAATTCGAGTCCTGTTTTGGCAACCTTACCCCCTGATTTAGACAGCGATCGCCTTCCAAAACACGTTGCAGCCATTATGGACGGCAACGGTCGCTGGGCACGGCGGCAAGGGATGCCGCGAGTGATGGGACACCGCCGAGGCGTTGATGCCCTTAAGGACTTACTGCGCTGTTGCAAGGATTGGGGGATACCCGCGCTGACGGTTTATGCCTTCTCAACCGAAAACTGGCGACGCCCCAGTCATGAAGTGGATTTCTTGATGACGCTCTTTGAGCAGGTGCTGCGTCGGGAGATGGCGGAGATGATGGCGGAGAATATCCGGATTCGCTTTGTGGGCAACCTTGAAGCCCTGCCTCGATCGCTCCAGGCTGAAATTGCCCGCTCGATGGCAGAAACGCAGCAGAACCAAGATGTAGAATTCACCATTGCGACTAACTATGGCGGCCGCCAAGAAATCGTCCAAGCCTGTCGAGCGATCGCCCATCAAGTGAAGGCGGGCAAGCTTGACCCAGACGATATTGATGAAAACATTTTTGAGCAGCACCTCTACACTTGGGGCTTGAGTCATCCAGATTTACTGATCCGCACCAGCGGTGAGATGCGCATCAGTAACTTTTTGCTCTGGCAGATGGCCTACGCCGAAATTTACGTCACCAATACCACTTGGCCCGATTTTGATCGGGAACAATTCCACCAAGCGCTCTTGGATTATCAACAACGGGAGCGTCGTTTCGGTAAAGTAGGTAAAGTTTTGTAGGACAAAACCAACGCTTTCTTTCGGCATGAACATCAGCTTTCGTGAATTCAACCCCTTCGATCTTTGGATTTGGATTGAATTTGAAACCGTCCCCTCACCCCAAGAACAGCAATACCTCGAAGAGGTGTTTGACTCCTGGTTTTATTTAGGCAAACTGGGGGCATTCAATGCAGAAAATCTCCAAGTCATGGACACGGGCGTCGATATTAGCTATATGGACTACGATAACGCTCGCCCTACCGAAAGCCTCATGGCCCCGATGCACAACATGGCGGATTTTGAATATCAAGGGGTTTGGGGACGCTGTTGGTTTGATCTTGGCACTAGTGATGCGATCGCCCTCGATATTTTGCTCAATGCCCTCAACCGACTCAGCCAAGAATACCTATCCTTGCGACAGGTCATTATCGGTGGGGAAAATACAGATTGGTCAACCGGGCGATCGGAGCAGACCGTGTTTAATTAAGTTCAAGAACAATTGATATAGCCTTTTGCAAAAATATGAGGATCGAACCTCCCCCTTCCAAAGGGGGATTAACGTACCTCATGCTTGTGAAAACTGCTGTATCTTGGACTACACTTATTCCTGGCCTACAAGCACAACGGTGACATTGTCAGAGCCCCCATTCGCCTTGGCAGTGTTGATCAGTTGCTGTGCGGCGGATTGATAATCCGCAATGCTGGCGAGAAAAGACTGAATTTCTGGATCACTAACCTCTTCGGTTAGACCATCGCTACAGAGTAAATAGCAATCGCCGGAGAGGACTTCCAGGGCTTGCAGTTCCACTTTTTGTAGATCTCGCCGCCCTAAACATTGAGAAAGCACATGCCGCCAGGGATGAACACGGGCCTCTTCTGGGGTTAAATCTCCCATCTTCATCGCTCTAGCTACCCAAGTTTGGTCATCTGTAAGCTGTTCAAGCATAGCGTTGCGGAATCGATATAAGCGAGAATCTCCAATATGGCCACACCAAGGCTCGTTATTGCGGAACAGTAACACGACCACTGTTGTGCCCATATCTGAGCGCTCAGGATGGGTTTCCTGGTCATCAATAATTTCTTGGTTCGCTTCCCAGATTGCTTTTTCAAGCAGTTCAGGAGATGTTAACTCCGTCTGCCAATTGTCATCTAAGTAGGTTTTAATTGTTTCTGTGGCAATGCGGCTGGCTTCCTGTCCCCCGGCATGACCCCCCATGCCATCAGCCACCACAAAGAAGCGACCGTCAGGGTCAAGATGAAAAGCGTCTTGGTTGACTGAGCGAACAACTCCTGTATCAGTGAGACCTGCAAAATGGCGTTTCATATAAATCAATAATTATTGGTATAGTCCAATCAGCGCAAAAAACAGTTTTATTATGCATCCAGCATAAACCTTAAAATGCCTCCTCATCAGTATATTCACTGATGGGATGTGCTTCACAATCAAGAGCAAACTTAAGGCAGACGATCATAACGACCCATGCGCTGCATTACCCGAAAACCAGCCACCGCGGCAGCGATCGCCACCCCGCTCATCACCACTGCAACCCAGATTTTACTGTAGACAAACAAAATTGTCGCGGACAAAGTAAACGTCCCGAACAACACCACATAGTTTGTTAACATTTGAGCCATACCCAGACGCCGTAGGATGCGATCGGATTCACTTGAGCGCACCCGAACGCGAACATCACCCCGCTCGAGCTTTTCGATGGTATCTTCAATACGGCGGGGCAAGCCTAGGGCTGAAGTGCTAACCTGAGCAGCTTGCCGCCCCAATTCATCGAGTAAACTGCCTGGATCAGTCGGGGTACTATTGCTCATCATCTCCATTGCAAAGGGTTTAGCGACTTCCATAAAATTGAATTCAGGATCAAGACCCTTGCCCACCCCCTCTAATGTGGAAAAGGCCCGCATCACAAACGTGAATGTGGCGGGAAACCGAAAGGGCTGATCATAGGCAATATCATACAAATCATCACTGATGGCACTGATCGACTGCTCCTCAAAAGGCTTGTCCATAAAGTTGTCCAGCATATATTGGATTGAGCGCCGCACCGGCCCCATATCACCCACAGGCTGAATGGCTTTAAGTTCAATCAGGGCATCAATCACGCGATCGGCATTTTGCTCCGCGATACCGTAGAGCGTGTCCATAAGCTTGTCACGCATGGCTCCATCGACGCGACCCATCATGCCAAAGTCATAGAAGATCAGTGAACCGTCAGGAGCAGCGGCAATATTACCGGGGTGGGGGTCGGCATGGAAAAAGCCTTTACCCAGCAATTGATGTAAATACGCCTCGGCCCCTTGTTCGGCTAAACGCTTGCGGTCTAATCCGGCTGCTTCAAGGGCCTCATAATGACTGATTTTGATGCCGGGGAGATATTCAAGAGTTAAAACCCGAGGCGAACTATAGCGCCAATAGACTTTGGGCACTTGCACCCAATCAACATCCCGAAAATTGCGCCGGAAGGTATCTGCATTCCGTCCTTCGTTGAGATAGTCGGTTTCTTCCCACAGGATGCGGCAGCATTCTTCATAGATACCCAGCCAATCTCGATTTTTTCCCCAGCGGGGATGATTTTGAAAATATTGTGCAATCCGTTTGAGAATCCCCAGATCGATCGTGAACAGCTCCTTGAGTCCTGGACGCTGTATCTTCACCACCACTTCTTCACCGCTGTGGAGCTGGGCACGGTGGACTTGACCGAGGCTCGCCGCAGCTAGGGGGGTTGGGTCGAAACTAGCAAAGAGAATATTTAGGGGTTTACCCAGGTCGCGCTCAATGATTTCCACGACTTTGGTGTAATCAAAAGCGGGGACGCGATCTTGCAGCTTACTCAACTCACTGACATAGGCCATGGGGAAGATATCTCCCCGAGTCGAAAAGAGCTGGCCGAGCTTAATAAAAGTTGGCCCCAACTCCAGCATATTTTCCCGAATCCAGACCGCTTGGCGCTGTTGGCGTTGCTCCCGTTTTTGGTCACTGTAGCCACCAGGGTAGGCCCATTTCTGGGCATCCCAGCGTAGTTGCAGCACAAAGGTGAGCACAACATACCAAATATCTAAACGCCGACGTAGGTCGGAGTAATTGTCTCGATTCCAGCGATATTTCGCTTTGCCTGTTTCAAGGTGCAGCGATCGCCCGGTGGACTCAGTAGTTGTGGAATAGGAGAAGTCAGTAGAACGGTGAGTAAGGGCAGACACGCAGTTTGATTAAAGGGGGTAGAGTAGGAATTTTAAAGTGATTTAAATATTTAACGCAGGCAGTCGCAGTGCGATCGCAAAAAACCCTGCCAACCTAGGAAACCACTCAACTTAAGGAGCAGAGCGGTAGGCTTTGAGTGCCGATCGGAGTTCGGCAATTTCTGCCCGCAACTCATCAATCGTTTCTTGCAAATCCCCGGTGGGGGAGGCAGACTCAGTCGTAGACCCATTAGTATCCACCGTTGTGGGGGTTTGGAGTTCTTGTTCTGCGCGGGCTAGAACCTCTTCAGTAAATTGGCGGAGATTCTCCCGTTGCTCAGCCTCAAAGCGCCCCACATCACTGAGTAGATCCGTAACGGTCTCCTCAGCTTTTTCTCTTAGGACAGTGGCGAGTACTTTGCCAATCACAAAGGCGCGGGTCACAGGTTCACTCATCGGGTTCAGGCTGCTCTGCGGGTTTGTAACAAATTATATCTTAGCCCCCCCTGGCTGGGGTGATCACGGCAGAATCTTTGTTTAGTCTGTTGAGATTAGAGCGATAATCCTATGCAAGATACGCGCCTCAACCGTTTACTAACGACTCTGGGCGATCGCAGCCTGAGCTGGCTTCAGAACACGTGGCCACGACGGTTGCTCCTGCTGCTGTTGAGTTTGTTTTTTGGCTTTTTTACGGCCAGTGGTATTTCGAGCACCACCGGGCAACTAGCAATTTGGGATGTGTCAGCGTCCTTGTTGGTGGTCTTGATTGTGGAACTGATTTCCCGCTGGTTTCATCAATATCGGCCACCCCAGCGCGATCGCCCCCGCCGCCCCTTTATTGTTGATATCGCCAATGCGTTCAAAATGGGGATTACCTATGGTTTGTTTCTCGAAGCCTTCAAGCTGAATTCTTGAGTGCAAGGTTCAAAATTCAGAGTTCAAAGTTTGTGGGAGGATCTGAACCTTGGACTACGAGGAAACCTTTTATCCAATAGGACATTAGAACCATTCACCCCCCATTAACGCACCTCTTTTTAAGCAAAAAAAGAGATTTCATTGCAACATCGTCTCCTAAGTTGAATTGTAGCCTCAACCGAAGGAACAAGTGAATTAGACCATTACCCCCTTCAGTGCAAGTTTATTCCGCCTTTCAATTCGCCAAAGGCAAACCTTGAACTTTGAACTCTAAACCCTGAACTCATGACTGTCTGGATTTATGGTGGTACCCGCAGCGGCAAAACCACCGCATTGCTCAATAGCCTGCAAACCTGGCTCACTGAACGAGAGACAGCTACATCTCCATCATCATTGATTCAACCTGCGGTTTTAGTCTTGGTGGCGAATGATGACAACCGCCGAGACCTGCGCGATCGCCTCCCAGCCTCTTGTTTTGCCCCAACGCCCCTCACATTCAAAACCCCCTTCGGCTTTATTGCTGATGAAGTCTTGCTGTTTTGGCCGCTTTTGGCCCAAAAGTTGCACATTCGTGCCCCTTTCCCCATTCGTTTACGCCCGGAAACAGAACAGGTGCTGGCGACCCAGCTCTGGCAAGATCAAATTGCCGCGCGGAACTTAGCCCAAGCGGGTGTGATGGAATATCGATTTATTCGGGATACTCTCGATGTGATGCAATTGGCAGGGGCTGCGGGTATTGCACTCGAAAAAATAGCTGCCACCTTAACCATGGGCTTCACCGAAGACCAGTGGGAGCATCAACCGGAGATTCACAGTTGGCGGCAGGCGTTGCTGTTGCAATGGCGAGATTGGTGTCTGGAACGTGGCCTGTTGAGTTATGGTCTCATCTCCTGGCTCTATGGTCAGTATTTATTGGGCGATCGCACCTATCAGCAACAGCTTTATCGTCGCTACCAAGCCGTCTTTGCTGATGATGTGCAGGATTATCCTGCGCTGATTGCAACCCTATTGCGTGATTTCCTTATAGTCCGACCAGAGGGGGCCTTAACGTTTAACCCCCAAAGTTGTGTGCGGGTGGGTCTTAATGCTGACCCCACCGCTTTAGCCGGTTTGCAAGCATTGTGTGAGACTCATCAGACGTTGAGCGAACAACAAGGTCTTGCACCAGAACTCGCAGACACGTCGGTACAGCTTGTGCTGATGCCCCAGAGCTTAGAACGGTTACCCAACCTAGTGTGTTGTATTGAGACCATTACTCGGGCTCAACTCCTCCGGCAGACGGCAAATCATATTGTGAGTGCGGTGCGAACCGGGCAAGTCGAGCCCCATGAGATTGCGGTCATTGCACCGGGCTTGGATGCGATCGCCCGTTATAGCTTTATGCAAATTTTGCGCGATCGCCAAATTGCCGTCACTCCCCTTAATGAACAAAATCCCCTCACCACATCTCCCCTGGTACGAGCGCTGCTGACGCTACTGCCCTTCATTTATGACAATCTGGGGGATCTGCTTAATCGGGAACAGGTGGCTGAGATGTTGGTGGTGCTCTCCCAAGGTTTGCCCCAGGCTAAAACGGGGGCAATTGATCTCGTCCGAGCGGGTCTCTTGGCTGAGCATTGCTATCATTTTCATCCGCAGCAGCCAGAACTCAGAGCGATCGCCACCTATGCCCGCTGGGATCGTCTTAGTCATCGGGTTGTGGAGCAATATCAACAGATTCGAGACTGGCTCAGCCAAACTCGCCAGCAGGTGCAAGCTTTGGGCTGGACACCGCCGATCGTGCTCGATCGCGCTATTAAACAGTTCCTTTGGCAAGGGAGCCAAATTCCCTACGCTGAACTCTCAGCTCTGCGCGGCATCATGGAAACAGCACAACATTTCTGGGCAGTACAGCAGCGCCTCAGGCAGCACCGGAGTGCTGAGCTTACAACGTCGCCCTTGCGCGACTTTATTGAGCTGCTGCGCTATGGCACGATTACAGCCAACGCTTACCCCATCCAACCCAACCGCGATCCGTCTAGCCAAGGCGTTATGCTGACAACGATTTATCAATATCGTGCCCTGCGCCATACCCATCGCTGGCATTATTGGCTCGATGCAGGCTCTAGTTTTTGGGAGAATGCAGGGGATAAGCGCCTGTTTGGTGCGCCGCTGTTTTTGGAAGCATGGTCGGGGTTTCCTATCGACGAAACGGAACGGGTCGAAGCGGATCAATATCGCCTAGAGCAAGTGCTGCGGGATTTATTGGCGCGGGTGGATGAGCAGGTGTTTCTGTGTCATAGTGATTTAGCGGTAAATGGCATTGAGCAAACGGGGCCGCTAATCAATCTAGTGCAGTCAGCACAAGGTATTGAGGATTGATGTTCCAACGAGCCTTGCTGATAAATTTTTCTGCTCTTATTCTTCTTCACGCCCCAACCATTCCCCTTGGAGTGTAAACGCCGCCCAGAGCCGTGGTTCCTGATACTTTTCCCAGAGCGCAAGTTGGGCTTCCCGCAAGGCCGCTGACGCTGGTTTGTCCTGTTGCAACGTGCCATAAAACTGGCTCATCAGTTCCGCCGTGGCGTTGTCATTCACATTCCACAGCGACACCACCACTCGTTCAGCCCCGGCATACATAAAGCCTCGGGTCATCCCTACCATACCTTCCCCCTTGATTGTCTCCCCTAGGCCTGTCTGGCAAGCACTGAGCACGACCAAATCAGCGTTGAGTCGCAGGTTAAAGATCTCATTCAGGCGCAGAAAGCCATCCGGTTCTGCTTGGCCGTTTTCATCCACGAGGGAGAGCACCAGACCCGAGAGTCCGGGGTTTTGGCTGTCGATGCACCCATGCGTGGAGAAAAAGAGGGTTTGATATTGGTCAAGGGCGGTGGTCTCAAACCAGTCTTGGTTCGCCTCGAAGTCTAGGACAGTGGAGGCATCTGGGCTGTGGCTTTGGAGCGCTTTGGCTTCGCGGCGAGTACCGGGCAGACGCTGGAGGGTGGTGTTGGCAGTGCAAAGGCCACGATCAAGGGCAGCGCGACCGAGGAGTAGGTCAGTGTTGAGGGGAATGGTGCTGCTGAGGGTGACGGGGGAAGCAGGAGTTTTGCTAGTAACGCGGGGGTCGGTGGCGCTGAAAACGGGGTCGGCGAGGATCGCCAGTTCTTGGGGGGCGGGGGGACGATCGCGCAGGTTCTGGCGTTGGGTGGCGATCGCAGTGGCGGAAGGGGCGTGGACGATTTCGTGTTGGGTGAGGAGGGGTTGATAATCCTGCTCAGTCCCCTTTGGTAAGGGGGAAGTTTGTGGAATCGCGGCGAAGGGGACGTAATGTAGTGCGCCATCGGGGACGATCAGCAGGCGTTTGCCTTGGATTTGCTGGGCGACAGGGGCAAGGATTTGGTCGTAGAGGGCTGCGCCAGGGGTGATGAGGCGATCGAGACAGGCGTTGGTGTTGGGGGCGTTCTGGCAGTTAGAGATTTGGATTTGGCGATAAAAACTGCGGGCTGTTTCCTCAATTTCTTTTTGAGGCGGCAGGATGTGGGTTTCGTAGCCATCCTTGCTGACAAGCCAGAGATAGCTTTGGTCGGGGTGGAGGCTATATTGCAGCAGGACGGTATCCTCGTCGAGGATTTGCTGTTGCACCTGCGCCAGATCCAGCGGTTCGGGATATTTCAGGTCGGTGTAGGCGGGGTTTTGGCGTTTGAGTTGGTTAATGACAGCATCGAGTTCGCTGCTGATCCGGTTGGTGGCGGTGGTGTAGTCTTGGCGGATTTGTGCTTGTTCTTCTGGGGTTTGGGCGTTGCCCAGGCGTTGGGTAAGGAGTTGTTGTTGGGCGGTGAGTTGGGCGAGGAGGTCGCGTTCTCGTTCGAGCAGTTCGGAGTTGGCGTCGTCGCGGAGGTTGAGTTGGCTTTCGGCAAGGAGTTCGAGCAGGGTTCGGGCGCGGCTCCGTTCGCTGATGTGGAAGGCTTCGATGTCGTGGCCTTGATCAGGGTTCTGCTGATGGAGTTGCATCAACAGGTCGGTGTAGAACTGGTAGTAGCCTTGTTGCTCGGCGAAGTAGGTTTGGCGCAGTTCGCCTGCGGGGGCGGCGGCGCGGAGTTGTTCGATGAGGGCGATGGCGGTTTCGATGTTGGTGAGGGCGGCGGTGAGATTGTTTTGGGAGCGTTGGACTGCTGCAATGTTCCATAGCGTATAGACCTCTCCTGAGATATTGCCTACTGCCCGATCAAGGAGTAAAGCTTGGTTGTAATATTCCAATGCACGGTCTTTTTCTTCTGCATCGGAGTGAATTGCGCCAATATTCAGGAGAACTACAGCTTCACCAGCAAGATCACCTACTGCTCTCTTTAGGAGTAAGGCTTCCTCAAGATAGACCAGGGCTTGTTTCTTGTTGTCCCCAGCCATGTGAATGGAAGCAATATTGTTGAGACTTCTCGCTTCGCCAGTACGATCACCCACTGATTGATGGAGTAGAAGAGCTTGGTTTTGAATTTCTAGTGCTTGTGTGCTTTCACCCAAATCCCAATAAATCACCCCAATAGCATTGAGAGTATTTGCTTCACCCCCACGATCGCCCACTACTTTTCTTAAGTTTAGAGCCTGTTCAAAATATTCCAATGCCTGCTTCTTTTCGCCCAGATCAAGATATACCGTCCCAATATTATGAAGTGCAGAAGCTTCACCATGACGGTTATCAATTGCTCTTAAAAGAGGAATTGCTTGATTGAAGTAATTCAGTGCCTGATCTTTTTCTCCTAGAGCTGAGTAAACTGCACCAATGTTACTAAGCGTTGCAGCTTCACCATCACGAACTTCTAATTTCTGAAGTAGATATAAAGCCTGATTATAAACTTCTAGTGCTCTCTGCTTCTCTCCCAATGAAGAGTAGAGCATTCCTATATTGTTGAGTGTGAGGGCTTCATTAGATTGGTTCCCTGACTCTCGTGAAAGAGATAGTGCTCGATTATAAGCTTCTATTGCTTTTTGTTTTTCTCCTAGATAATTATAAACAGCACCAAGATTTGGCAATGTCTTGTCTCGCCAGCTTCGAGCAGTTTCTAAATCTTCACCTGTTGCTTGTTGAGTAGCAGCCTCAAAAATCAAAAATGCTACTTGATATTGACTTAATGCTTCACGGTTATAACCTAAGTTTACATAAGTGAAACCCAACCAATATCGGACAATTGCTCCAAGGAATACTATACTGTTATCCTCATAAAATTTGATAGCAGCTTCAAACTTTTCGATCGCCCCTCGCAACGATTCCTCTGTTCCTTGCTCTAACAATTCACGCCCCTCTTGGTAGAGCCGTAACGCCTCCTCCGTCTCAGCCCCCTGCGCCACCAACCACTCACCCGGCAACTCCAGCGCCTCATCAGCCAAACCAACACCCCACTCAACCGGAGCAGCGATCGGCCGGATAGCAGCCTGCGCCATACCCACCGCCACCACCCACGGCAACACCAACCCACCCAACAAACCCCAACGCATAGACATCACCACAACTTCAAAAACGAAACAACAATGTCAACTTAAAACACCTTGTCTAAACCCGCCTGCCTCAGCACCGCATTCGCCGTATGCCGAGACTTAATTTGCTGATCCACAACAAAATTGCACTGTGTAATTGGGCTAAACCAAATTTCATGATCACCCTTACCCTGGCGCTTGAACACACAGCCAGCCTGGGACAATAGCCGCTTTAGCTTGGGTGTAAATGACTTTGCCATCTAAGCCGCCACCTCGACCCTTTCTTCCCGATGACTATTCAGCACCATTGAGATGGTGTGGGCTTCATGCTCTGGAATCACTGCATTCAAGCGCAATAACTCCGGAACCATCTGCCGGAGCTTTTCGGTCAGCAGCTCCATCGTATCGGCTTCAGTTGCCAAACCTGGCACATCGGCGCTAGTCGCCAACCAAACCCGTGCCTCGGCATCCCACATCACCTCAATTTGACACATTAATTGCTTCATTGCTCTCTCCAGATTGATCGCATCAATTTAAACCGCGCATCGCTCAACACAACTCCACGCCAAACAACACACCCAGTCTAGCCAACCCCACCACCCCAACAGGTGACGCTTGGGATACCCTCGCCACGCTCACCGGAACCGTTGAAGCCCCCAACGATTGGTCAACCCAACATGACCACTACCTCTATGACACCCCAGAACAGCCCCAATGAGCCAAGAGCATCCAACTGCAAACAAATCCCATGACCACTACGCCACCCCATAATCAGTAAACTGACGCTTATAGGGAGGATGCAGACCCAACACAATATCTTCCCGTAATACTCCCAACTTAATGAGATCCACTGCTGGATCAATATCAGTCATATTTTCTTGCAGCCAAATTTTACCCTGCTTAATATCAAAATGCATCATGGGATGGTAAATGCGCCTAGAACCGTCCCAACCGACATCTAGCCAAAGATAATGATCCCGCACTTCATCAAGCAATAGCTGTGCTTCAAACTGTTCATCTGGTTGTTTGCCCTCGGTGTATCGAGACAATAAAGCCTTGATATTTTGACGATAACTCACTAGCTTATCCATTTAACTAAGCCTCCTGCATCTGGATCATAAACAATTAGTCTTAACTAATATTTTTGTACAGCCAACTGTGCAAAAGCAGTCTGAAAAAAGCGATTGTAAGTCTCTAAAGGAATAGCTAAATATAATGTTCGTTGGGGGTCAACCTCTTGAAGCACAAGGTGATAACTCAAAAATTGCCCCAATGCTCCATAAAAATCAGTCACTACTGACGGCTTAACAAAGCTCTTGATTTCTACAGCAATTTTCTCGTGCTCACGCTCCGCCGCGATAATGCGCTCGGCTGCCAAATCGATTTCAAACTTAACGCGATCCAACTTGAGCCTGTACGGATCATCCGTAATTGTCCAGCCCTCCTGCTCTAGTGTTCTGTCAGCTCTAATTTTGTGTGTTGTCTATCGATAGCACTATTGCTGAGTAAGTGATGTGGAAACGAACAACTCACAGTTTTAAGCTTGACGCTGCACTAGTGCGCTCCTGACCAGATCGTGAAAAATATCCCTAGCCATTGTCAAAACTCGTGGCATTACTCACATTTTGTCACGTCTCCACGCCCACGGCAGCACATTCCCCGAACGAAAGTACAGAGATCATCACCTCAAATGGGTAGTCGGCTACGCCACACCCGCCGCCACCACTTGCGCATCACTTAACCCACTCCACGCCAGACAACAACCCTAGTCTAGCTAACTCAAACCTATCAACTCATACCAAATCCGCAAAGTAAAGGGAGAACAGGAATCAAGCAGGCCACCAATAAAAATGGGTCAGATCACGAATCTGCTCCTGCATAGAATGGGCTAAAGTCAAGCAGCGTTGACAGAGGATATCTTC
>JAAHHN010000124.1 GCA_010672165.1 Spirulina sp. SIO3F2
AGGCTAATCCTGTAGGGGTTTCAAATCGCTCCCTTGATTTTGCTAGGGTTCAGCGGTTCAGCCCTCAAAAGTGCGTTCGCAAGATCCTTGCTGTGAGGGGGGTCTACAAAACCCCTACAAGGTTAGCTCAGCGGGAGGTGTCGGGGGGCTGGCCCCCTGACAACCAGATCTAACATGGAGATTGCTAGTTGCTTCAAGATTCCGATAAAAACACAAAAGAACGAGATTCAAAAAGAATCCCGTCCCTTTATGGTGTTGTTCGATGGCTCAGCCTAGCTAGGCGCTGGGTCGAGCACCTTCAACACAACCCCCGCACCGATTGTGCGGCCGCCCTCGCGGATGGCAAAACGCAGACCGGGTTCAATGGCGATCGCCTGAAACAGCTCCACGGCCATCTTGACGCGATCGCCAGGCATCACCATATCCGCCTGCTCCCCCTCATCGGTCGTAATGGAGCGAATTGCCCCGGTCACATCGGTAGTGCGCACAAAGAACTGGGGAGCATAGCCAGGGAAGAAGGGCTTATGACGGCCGCCTTCTGCTTGGGTGAGGATATACACCTCCGACTCAAAGCGAGTTTCTGGCTGAATTGAGCCCGGGATCGCAATCACCATGCCGCGCTCGATTTCGGTTTTGTTAATCCCCCGCAGCAGCAGCCCGACGTTGTAACCCGCGATCGCCGCTTTAAGGGACTTTTGGAACATCTCAATCCCCGTCACGGTAGAATCCCGCGTCGGTTTGAGACCAATCACCTCCACCTTGTCATTAAGCTGCACTTGACCGCGCTCGATCTTGCCTGTGGCGACAGTACCCCGGCCCGTAATCGAGAGCACCCCTTCAACGGACATTAAAAACGGGTCATCCACGGCGCGATCGGGGGTGGGGATATACCCATCCACAGCATCCATCAATGCATAGATATCGTCCACCCAGGCGTTTTCACCGCGTTGGAGTTGGGGATTGGCCGCCATCGCTTCCAAAGCCTTCAAGGCCGAACCGGCCACGACCGGAACCTCGTCCCCTGGGAAACCATAGGTACTGAGCAATTCGCGCACCTCAAGCTCTACCAGCTCTAGCAGTTCCGCATCATCAACCATGTCTTTCTTATTCAAAAACACAACGATATGCGAAACTCCCACTTGCCGGGCCAGGAGGATATGCTCCCGCGTCTGAGGCATTGACCCATCCGTTGCTGCCGTCACCAAAATTGCCCCATCCATCTGCGCCGCGCCTGTGATCATGTTTTTCACATAGTCGGCGTGGCCGGGACAGTCCACATGGGCATAATGCCGCTGCTCGGTTTCAAACTCCACATGGCTGGTTTTAATCGTGATGCCCCGCTGTTGCTCTTCAGGAGCATTGTCGATTTGGTCGTATTGCTTGGCCTCAGCATTCCCCAAAGCGGTAAGCACCATCGTGATTGCTGCTGTTAGGGTGGTCTTGCCGTGGTCAACGTGACCGATCGTGCCGATGTTGACATGGGGTTTAGTGACGGTAAATGTAGTATGGATCATGGAATATATGTCCTGGTTTCAGGATATAGACGTCGTCTGAGACTCCAGCTCTAGCAAACGGATTAGGATTGCCATCTGTTGCCTCGGATTTATACTACAAAATACTACAAGTTTTCGGATGTGGCAATGCTCGGAGGCGATCGTGCTTGACTTAAGATGCAGCGTGAGACGTTGCAAATGCTTGTATCGCAGCGATAAATGGCGACCGGCAGCAGCGGTTTTAATATCTGCCACGGGTCATCTGTTAGGTCTGTATCGTAGGCTTGTCTTGTCATTATGATTGTTGAGAGGCTCCACTTTGGCCTTTCAGACTGTTCAAGCACTTTTTAAGGAACCCAACGACTTCATCAAAGATGGACTAGCCCGATGTGCAGGCTAACAGGATAATAAGCAACTGATGGCCAATCCCGAACCAACCATGACATCCCTAGTTGTCGAGCCCAAATCTGAAACCCAAGCCCAAACCACCTACTTCCGCTGCATCTCCGGCTGCCCTGGCAAGCATTCCATCTATGATGTAATTTACACTTGCCCTATCTGTGGCAGCTTGCTAGAGGTGCATCACGAGCGGGAACCGCTACAAGACAAAACCGCTGAGCAATGGAAACAATTATTTGATTCTCGCGTTGGCACGACAGCTTGGCCCTATGGGAGTGGCGTTTGGAGCTTACGGGAATGGGTGATTCCGTCGCTGGCGGACGAGAATGTGGTTAGTATGTGCGAGGGCAACACCAACTTGTTTTGGGCGGAACGGCTCGGCAAGCAATTGGGGGTTCCAGACTTATGGATCAAGCTCTGTGGTAATAGCCACACCGGGAGCTTTAAGGATTTGGGCATGACCGTGCTGGTCAGCGTCGTGAAGCAAATGATGGCTCAGGGTAGCCCTGTCAAGGCCGTGGCTTGCGCCAGTACAGGGGATACCAGTGCGGCTTTGGCGGCTTATGCGGCTTATGCAGGCATCCCAGCGATTATCTTTCTGCCTGCGGGGAAGGTCAGTACAGCGCAGTTGATTCAGCCGGTGGCCAATGGGGCTTTGGTGTTGGCGTTGGATACGGATTTTGATGGCTGTATGAAGATTGTCAAGGAAGTAACCCAGGACAATTCGATCTATCTGGCTAACTCGATGAATAGTCTCCGCATTGAGGGGCAGAAGACAGTAGGCATTGAGATTGTGCGGCAGTTTAATTGGCAAGTGCCGGATTGGATCATTATTCCGGTGGGTAATTTGGGTAACATCAGTGCGCTCTACAAAGGCTTTAAGCTGATGATGGATTTGGGCTTAATTAGCAAAATGCCTCGGTTGGTGGCGGCGCAAGCGGCTCAGGCGAACCCATTTTATGAGGCGTTCAAAAACAATTTCAAGGAGAAGGTCAGCATCACGGCGCAGGATACCCTGGCTAGCGCGATCCGGATTGGTGATCCGGTGAGCTATGCCAAGGCGACGAAGGCGATCGCGGAGAGTGATGGCATTGTGGAGCAGGCGACAGAGGCGGAGTTGGCGGCGGCGGCGGCTGAGGCGGACTTAACGGGTATGTTTACGTGCCCTCATACGGGTGTAGCGTTGGCGGTGTTGAAGAAGTTGGTAGCTCGGGGGTTGATCCAAAAGAGCGATCGCACAGTGGTAATCAGCACGGCGCATGGGTTAAAGTTCACGGACTTTAAGGTGCGGTATCACGACTCGAATTTGGCGGGGATTAGCAGCAAGCATGCGAATCCGGCAATTCAGTTGCCTGCGGATGTGGGGGCGGTGAAGGCGGAGATTGAGAAGCAGTTGGCGGGTAAACAGTAGTTACATCGAGAGATTAATCTTAACAACTGTGCTCCTAATTGACTGACAAAAGATTAGTTGGACATGGCTCAAATTCATGCCAGAACTGGCTTCTGACGTTAATCGGCTAAATACTCTCCCTCTGGACATGGTGGGACGAGAACGGATTTGATGAGTGCAGCCACCCCAGTTCAGGTTGAACTCTTGGCCATGTTCATCCGCCGTGTCCGTACTCTGCAAAAGTGACCTGCATTATTCATGACCCTTGCCAAAAATCGCTGGCAGCTCAGCTCAACAGGGTGGCGGGCATCTTGCCCGCCTGCTGAATAATCCGGGTTAGGAGTACGCTCAGAACGACAAACCAAACTACAAAATTAACCTGCGATCTCGCCCATGCTTTTACCTGAACAACGCACCAAGCTCGACGAAAGCGACGATCGCCTCTTTTATGATGTGCCCCGCTTTGTCACCCATGTGGACAAAAACTTTATCGCTCAACTCACCGACTTATATCGAGAGCGACTCCAGCCCCAAACCCGAATTCTCGACTTAATGAGCAGTTGGGTCTCGCACCTGCCTGAAGAGATGGCATTTGAGCAGGTGACAGGTCATGGCCTAAATGCAGAAGAACTGGCCAAAAACTCCCGCTTAGACAAAACCTTGGTGCAGAATCTCAACCAAACCCCAGAACTGCCACTACCCGATCAGGATTTTGACGCGGTGCTTAACTGTGTCTCAGTGCAATATCTCCAACAGCCCGATCGCGTCTTTGCTGAAATGCACCGCGTTTTAAAACCCGGTGGCCAGGTAATTGTCAGCTTCTCCAATCGCATGTTTTACCAAAAAGCGATCGCTGCCTGGCGAGAAGGCACCGAAACCGGACGGGTGAAATTGGTGCAGCGCTATTTCCGAGCCATTCCAGGGTTTAGTGAACCCGAGGTGATTGTCAAGCGATCGCCCATGCCGCCGATGATGCAACTGATGGGGTTTGGTGGTGCTGATCCATTTTATTGCGTGATTGCCACCAAAGAAGATGAATGAATAATCTAGTGCAGCGTCAAGCTTAAAACTGTGAGTTATTCGTTTCCACATCACTTACTCGGCAATGGCTCTATCGATAGACAACACACAAAATTAGAGCTGACAGAACACTAGTACAGAACGGCAGAAATAAGCCATCCATTCAAAATTCACAGAATGCCCGTTGTACAAGCACTTTGAACTCTGAACTTTGAACTCTGAACTTCGCCTCGCGGTACTAGTGCTCTGTCAGTCCTAAGAACTAGGGTTGATAGCTGTAAAAAAGGCGTTGCATAATTGCGAGAGGAAATAGATTCAGGGCACTTCACATGATTAAGCTTTGTGCCTGATATTGGCCTTTACACATTGATGGATAATCCTCCTTCATTTCAGCAACGCCGTAAAAAACGAGATGTTCGTGTTTCAACACGTTCACGGGTCTGCTCTAACCCGAATTGAACTATAGATACGGTAGTGTAAGAAAACGCTCCGTGCCAAAAACTGCCACCATGTCTACTGCTGCCTTGCGCCTTAACCTGGGTTCCGGCCAACGCCCTTTAGAGGGCTACCTCAACGTCGACAAATACGGCGAACCCGATCTGCGCTGGGATCTCGAAACCTGTCCCTGGCCCTGGGACGATAATAGCGTTAGCGAAATCAAGCTGATCCATGTACTAGAGCACCTGGGACAACAAACTGAAACATATCTGAACATTATCCAGGAAATGTACCGGGTCTGTGCGCCGGACGCCACGATCCATATCATCGTGCCCCACCATCGCCACGATAACTTTGTCCATGATCCCACCCATGTACGGGCAATCACGCCCAGTGGTTTGCAGATGTTTTCCCGCCAGCTTAATCAGGAATGGCAAGCCAAAGGCTGCGCCAATACACCCTTGGGGTTGTATTTGGGTGTGGACTTTGAGCTGATGCAAACCAACTTAGTCGCTAGTTCCCTGTGGTTCAATCGGTACCGCGATCGCGCCCAAGATGTGCAACTGCTGCTGCAAGAGAGCGCCCTCTACAACAATCTCATCGAAGAAGTTGAGATGCGGCTACGGGTGGTAAAGCCGTTAGTCTAATTTGATTAGCACACACCCGCCATCCCATATGATCGTAAGATCATGACCCCGTTCCAATTTCTGATGAATTGCTGCCAGCAATATTGGCAGCTTGAACCCATATCTCAGCGCACCGATCAATATAGAGCAATTGATTGGCCAGTGGTGATCGCCACCGCCCAAACCCAAGGCATCTTGCCCCTGGTCTACCAATATTTACACCAACATGCTTGGTCCGCCCTTCCCCCCACCGCCCAAACTCAACTCACCCAAGCGGTTCATCAACAACTACAACAGACCTTTCGGGTTGTAGCCACCCTGCGCCAACTGCTCCCGATCTTTGAGGCGGCTCAAATTCCTGTTTTGCCCTTTAAAGGGCCAATTCTGGCGCAGTCGCTTTACGGCAACGTGGCGCTAAGGCGGATGCGTGACCTAGATCTGTTGGTTTATCCCCAGGATGTACTGCGCGTACACGAACTTCTTTGGCAGCAGGGCTATCAATGCTGCGATCGCCTCTCTGCCGCCCAGCTCCAGCAACGGATTCGAGCCAACTCTGAAAATGCCTTGGTTCATTCTGAAACAGGCAGCCAAATCGACCTCCATTGGGGAATGGTGCCCCGCTACTATGCCTGTCAGTTGCCACCCGAGGAACTGTTTGCCCAAGCCCAGGACTCTGAATTTCAGGGTTGGCGCTGCCTCAGTTTGCCCCCAAGCCTACAGATGTTGATGCTCTGCTTGAACGGCCTCAAAGAGGGCTGGTTTGAACTCCAGCGTTTGTGTGATTTGGCAGCGGGCTTACGCCGCTATCCAGACTTGGATTGGTCGGCAGTCTTAGCCCTGGCACGACGGAAGGATGGCGATCGCGCCCTCTTGCTGGGTTTGGCGTTAACACAGCGAATCTTGCGGGTGGCGCTACCGTCCACAATTGAACAAGCAATTGCCCGCGATCGCACCCTCGCGGCCTGGCGTGAGCGTTTGACCAACCGCTTACTTGCACAAGATTACCGAGACTGGAACCTCTGGACACAAACCCTGCTGCCCTTGCGTTTGCAACGTCGCCCCACTAGCCAACTCTATTCCCTCTCTCAGCTTGTATTGCCGATTAATGAACGGGATTTATCGCTGGGGGTGTTACCGCGATCGCTCTTTTGGCTCTACTATCCTTGGCGGCTGGTACGGCTGCTGGATAAATATCTGCGCTTGCTCTGGTGGTGGTGGTGGCCGTCCAGACGCAAAAATTGATGTTATTCTGTGAAGTAATTTAACAAAACCGTTACATCTTCCAACCTGTTTGAGACCGTAAAATCCATGAAAGTCCCGGAAATTCAGACTGCGATCGCCCAGGAAACCAAAACCCTCGAAGCTAAAATTGCCAAGCGTACCTGCATCTTGGATACCTATGTGGGCGACCCCACTCGCTTACGGCTCGAAATGGAAAAGTGGAAATCTGAGCTAGAAATTTGGCACAAATGTTTGGCTTGGGTCAATGATCTTGAAGCCTAGGTGTGATGAATTGGGGTGTTAACACTGCTAACATGCTCGATCGCTGTAGCCTCACCCTGGTTGATCTCTACCAGCATTATCTTTCGCCCCGTAAGGGGTTTTGTTGTGCTTATCGGGTGTTGTATGGTGAGCTGTCTTGTTCGGCGTATTTTCGCCAACAAGTTGAGCATCAGGGGGTTTGGGGCGCGATCGAGCCATTGCGATCGCGTCTCAAGGCCTGCAAGGCGGCGCATCATGTTTTGATGACCCAAGCAGAAGACCCGGAAGAATCTGAGGAATCCCGGCGGCGGCAGCACCATACTTGGGATTGGTCAGATTGTTGTTACGGGGGGAATGGTGAGGACTGCACACCCCCTCGGGCTTGTGATCAGGATCTCAATGGCCAATGGGATTGCTGCGAGGGCGATTGGCTTGGGTGTGATGCCATTGGGGATTGTGGGAGTTGTGATTTTTTTCCTTAACTTGGATGATTCACCAGGCAGGCGGGACGCCTTACGGTTTTCTATGCTGAATATCCGTAGCGTGGACGTTTGAATAATCTAGTACTCGACGGCGGAAGTAAGCCACCTATTCAAAATCCACCCGATATCTGTCATACAGACACTTTGAACTCTGCACTTTGAACTTCCGCCCTGCGGTACTAGGCTGCAATAGCCCTGGCGCTGATACCAATTTCTAAATAAATCCTCCTGTGTTGACGCCGCTAATATCCATCTGTTTGCCCAGCACCGCTAGCGCTCGTTTGAGATCAGATTGATTTGGTGTATAGTGCCCACTGGAAATATCAATTTTCAGGAGCTTTCCCTGATTATCCGTATGGAGATGTCCTGCACATTTGACCGGGGCACCCTGCATAAATGAGCTGTGATGAACTGGCCCATTTTTTGCCCCACCATACCATTCATTATCTTTGGTTAGCACATATATATTGTCTCCAACCAAAGGCTGGCTATTGGCTTTCTTGATTTTCTTGCCCTGTGGCGTTAGCTTATATTGTGCTCGCTCAACTGCATCGTAGGAGTCAATAACCGCGTCCGATTTTTCTACCCTATTGGGCATCCAAGTCTGCCACTCCCAGTCCAAGTTGTGATACAAAACGCCCTGTGACCAAAAATTAAAAAGCTCTCGAACTTTACCATAGCCGAGGTTCACGGGACTGACCTGCTCAAGGAAATACTCCATACCTGACATACGGCGCATCTCGTTAACCCCCCCCATGACCTTCATCATCCTTTGTTGCTGGGCTTGATCACCGCGATCCCACATAATGCCAACTGCTTCTAAATCTTGTTCATTTGCATTTTCAATGTTTTGAACATTTGCCAAAATCTGTTCTTTGGGAGTCATGTTCGCAGCTTGCGGATCAAAAATATACTTCTGGCGAAAGTCATAGATCCAATCACCCGCTTGTTGGGTATGGGCAATATGTTCCTGAACCACTTGAATCCACTTTTGGAAGAACGTTGCTGCTGCTTGCTGCGCCGCTGTTTTGTCAAAATCCTTGGACTTGACATTCTTGGGCGCTTTCAGCTTCCCTTGTGCTGCTGACGTTTGGTCACTCTGCAAACGAGCTAGAAGCTTATTCAGCGCTCCAAGCGCTTTATTTTCATCACTTTTTTCTAGAGCAGTCCTAAAGTTTGCAGTCAATTTTGTTAAGGTATTCTTCTGCTTATTAAAAATATTGCCCTTCAACTTTCCAGTGCGAATCTGCCCCTGTTGCTTTTCCTGAGACATAGTGGCGTAGTCGAGCAGATGGGTATCCCATGCACATTGGACAACGATGTTTGGCGACGGAGCACTGTTTATTGGTTCGTGGTCAAGGGTTGGGTAGGTTGTATGAGCTAGTTCAAGCAATGAGCTGTCACTTTGGTCTTCCTTAAACCTTTGAAAGTTTGGTGTCACAGAACTATGCTTGGGTTGTATTGCCTGCCCATTCTGCTGCTCTGACTGTGGACTAGCCTTAGAGAGGTTTACTTTGCTCTGGATGCCATTCTGCTGCACCACATGGGTTAACTCATGGGCCAGCAGTTCCTGCCCCCCCTGACTCTCTGGGGCATAAGCTCCCTGCCGAAAAAACACGTCCTGCCCGGTCGTAAACGCCTTGGCTTGAATCGATTGATTGAGTTGATCTGCCGTATTATCCGTATGGATGCGAACGTTACCAAAGTTTGCACCAAACGCATTTTCCATTGGTTGCCGGATACTCTCAGCTAACGGCTGACCCTTACCCCGCTCCTGCTGAATCGATTGTTCTAATTCTGGTGAGGCCGCTCCCCCAGCACTCGCCTCCTTAAGCTGCACCAGCGGTTGCATCCGAATTTCTTCCTCTTCATCTTCATACCCCTCTGTCCGCTGCACTACGCCATCTAAAGGCTTCATCCGAATTTCTTCTTCGTCCTCGTCCTCATAGCCCTCTGTGCGTTGAATACTTTGGATAAGGGACTGCTGCTGGAGCCGTTCAGATTTCTCATCCTCATACTCCTCTCGCTGAATCGGTTGGGGAGAATTTAACTGCTGTACCACCTGTGCTGCCACCGCATCTGCTTCTTGCTCATATTTATCCCCCACTGCACCAATGGTGAGCTTGGGCATAATTGGTAGGGTCAACGCATTGTATTCAACAGCTTGTAAAGGCTGAATTGACTTTTCTGGCTGCTGCTCAGTCTGAGTTTGGCGCGGTTTTGGGAACGGCCGTGAATAATGGGAAGTCTCAACTTTTAGCTGTACTTGAGGCGTTACATCCGGTTGAGTATGTGTATATTCACATCTACGGCGACGGCGACGACCCATGAGCTTCATCCTTTCAGCGATAAGATTATTAAATTAGTGTATTAAGTCTAGCTTTGCTCTGATGTGCAGGACTGTCAACTCACCAAAGGTCTAGAATTATTAGATGATAAAAATCACTTAACTATCAATTGAGTATACCTGCATTTCTGACAGTATCGTACGTTGTACTATTATCTTTAGCACGACAATGCGCAGCGTGAATCCGAGCATACCTGCCGAGTACTCCATCTTCCCTTAACTTACTGTATTCTACGTATTTCCCTGGATTAATCGTCAAGACAGCATATGTATCTTTTCGGCGATCGCTCTTTTTAAGGCTATGACCTATAGAACCATAGGTTTCCCGCAGCCATAATAAACTATCGATCCAATCTGGATTATTCCCACCATATTGGTAATAAGATAATATATAGTTCCAGCCACTGTTTACAGTTTCTCCCCCTTCACCTTTCTGTTTCATAACATAATTAACATCCTTACCGGTTGTCTTGTTGTGATCAGTGTAGAATGTCACATTCGCACCATAGGCAAAATCATCATCACACCCCTCCAAATACATCCCATGGGAGGAGATAATTAACTCAGTTGGCTGATGCCCTTCTCTATACCAAATTTTATAAAGCCCATGATCTTCACATGCTAAACGATGGTTGGCGATCGCCCTATTTTTCTTGTGTTCTTCATCCCACTTTTGAATAATGCCCTGGCCTACCGTTCGATTCAAAGCACCGTCGTTTGAATTATCTTGTTTAGCTTGTGTGTTTGCAGTAGGTTGTTGTTGGATCGTGTGAGTTAACTCATGGGCCAATAACTCTTGCCCATTCTGACTCTCTGGTGCATAAACGCCCTGCCGGAAAAAGATATCTGACTTCTCGTCTTCATATTCCTCGCGCTGAACAGGTTGGGGCGCATCCAACTGCTGCACCACCTGGGCTGCCACCATATCCGCCTCTTGCTCATATTTATTTCCCACAGCCCCGATCGTGAGCTTGGGCATAACAGGCAAGTTGAGTGCATTGTATTGCGTCGCTGGGGCAGACTGGGTTAGGGCTTGCTGCTCATCGCTTTGTGTTTGGCGAGATTCGGGTTGGGGGAAGGGTCGAGAATAATGGGCGTCTTCAGTCTTGGGCTGAACTGAAGGTTTAGCATTCTGTGGCGCATCTTTATAACGACGACGGCGGCGACCCATAATCTCAATCCTCGTGCGTCTGGTGAACCCAATATTAGGAGAATATTAGCTATCAAAACGATGTTCCCCACTATCTTAAGCAATCCTTAAGGAAACTTCATGTCGATTGTCCAGATTCCTACCCATAATCGAAGAAGATGAAGGCCGTGCCTTAGCTTGATCTCGATTCAGTGATGACAATGCTTAACTTAACGGGCTACCGAGAGCTAAACCTCCTCTATTCTGGAACCCGTACCTTGGTCTATCGAACCCTGCGTCTTCAGGATAAACAACCTGTCATTATTAAAGTATTGCGGAACCAACATCCCCACTTCAATGAACTTGTACAATTCCGTAACCAATACATCATCACCCGCAATCTAGATTCCCCTTACATTCTTAAGCCTTTAGCATTAGAAAGATACGGCAACAGCTACGCATTGATGATGCCCGATCAAGGGGCAGTCTCCCTAGCGGATTATTGGCCCAACAACATCCCACCTCAAGGGAGCGTTGAAGGTAAAACTACCCTCAAGCAAATCGCGTGGCTTTCTGATTTCCTCTCTATCGCCCTGCAACTGACTGATGCGCTCCATTACCTCGGTCAGCAACGGATCATCCATAAAGACATCAAACCGGCCAACATCTTAATTCATCCTGAAACGGGTCAAGTTCAACTCATTGATTTTAGCCTGGCGTCCTTATTACCCAGAGAACAGCAGCAACTGGTTAACCCCAATGGTTTAGAAGGAACATTGGCATATATTTCTCCGGAACAAACGGGGCGCATGAACCGGGGTATTGATTATCGCACTGACTTTTACGCCTTGGGTGTGACTTTTTACGAACTCTTGACCGGAACCCATCCCTTTCAAAGCCATGACCCAATGGCTCTGATTCACGCCCATATTGCCCAGCGTCCTCTTTTCCCTGACACCTCGCATCTGATTCCTCCTCCGCTTAAAGCGATCGCCCTAAAGCTGATGGCGAAAAATGCCGAAGATCGCTATCAAAGTGCGTTGGGTTTAAAGCATGACTTAGAGCGATGTCTGCAATCGCTAGAAACCACAGGTGCGATCGCGTCCTTTGAATTGGGGCAACGCGATGTCTGCGATCGCTTTGTGTTGCCCGAGCGACTCTATGGCCGAGCAGCAGAGGTGCAAGAATTGCTGAATGCCTTTGCAAGGGTAGCGCAGGGTTCAGAGTTCAAAATTCAAAGTTCAGCGTTATTTAATCAAGACAGTGAACTCAATTCAACAGTTCAAAATTCGGAAATACTCACCGCTGAACTCCCAACGCTGAAAGCTGAACTCCTTCTTGTCGCAGGCTTTTCGGGGATTGGCAAAACAGCAGTAATTAATGAAGTCCATAAACCCATTGTCAAGCAGCGGGGTTACTTTATTAAGGGCAAGTTTGACCAATTTAATCAGAATATTCCTTTTTCCGCGTTTGTTCAGGCTTGCCGCGATCTAATGCAACAGTTGCTCAGTGAATCTGATGCAGCGCTGGCTCAATGGCGGACTAATATTTTGGCTGCGGTGGGAGCCAATGGACAGGTACTGATTGAAGTAATCCCGGAACTTGAACAGATTATTGGCCCCCAAGCAGCAGTAGCTGAACTCTCAGGGACAGCGGCCCAAAGTCGCTTTAACCTGCTATTTCAGAAATTTATTGCTGTCTTTACAACCCCTGAACATCCGCTGGTGGTGTTTTTGGATGACTTGCAATGGGCGGATGCAGCATCGCTTCAACTCCTAGACCGTTTAGTCACTGAGCCGGAGCAAGGCTATTTGCTGATGCTGGGTGCCTATCGAGACAATGAGGTTTTTGCGGCTCATCCTTTAATATTAACGCTGGAGAAAATTCGTAAGACTACCGCGATCGTTAACACCATCACCCTAGACCCTTTGCAGCTTGACGACCTCAACCAATTGGTTGCTGACACGCTCCGCTGTACCCCCGAGCTGGCGTTGCCCCTCACCCAGTTATTGCATCAAAAAACCCGAGGGAATCCCTTCTTTGCCACCCAATTCCTGAAGGGACTCTATGAGGATGGCTTGATCCGGTTTGATGCCGATCGCGGCTTTTGGCATTGTGATTTAGTGCAAGTGCATGATGCCGCGCTTACCGATGATGTGGTGGCGTTTATGGTGCAGCGCCTCCACAAACTCACTCCAGCCGCCCAGACAATGATGAAGCTGGGCGCTTGCATTGGCAACCAGTTTAGTCTGGACACCTTGGCAATTATCTGCGATCGCCCCGTCGAAACGGTTGCTGCTGATCTTTGGCAACTCCTCCAAGCAGGATTGCTCTTGCCCTTGAATAAAACCTATAAGTTCTTCCAAGGTGAGTCTGAGCCTGATGCTGATCTGGCTCTGGCAGAGGAGCAACGTTATCGCTTTTTGCACGATCGCGTTCAGCAGGCCGCCTATACCCTCATCCCCGCTGACCAAAAACAAACCGTACATCTAACAATTGGTCGTCTTTTGCTGCGCCACAGTTCTCCAGCACAGCAGGCCGAAAATCTCTTTGAAATCACCAACCAACTCAATCAAGGCCTATCACTAATTACTGAGCTGTCAGAACGCCAGAAACTGACGCAATTGAATCTGCAAGCGGGCTGCAAAGCGCGTACCGCCACGGCATATCAGGCCGCAGGTGACTATTTCAACATGGGCTTAAGCCTCTTGCCCCCGGATGCTTGGCACAGCCACTATAATTTGACACTGGCACTCACAGAAAATGCCGCTGAAGCAGCGTTTTTGCAACATGATTACACAGCGATGGCGACCCAAATTGCCACGCTGAAGCAGAATGCCCGCAGCGAATTTGACTGCATCAAAGTTTATAACATCGAGCTTTTAGCACTCTATACCCAGGGTCACTATGTTGATTGCATGGATCAGGGTTTGATTTTTTTAGAAAAACTCGGACTCTCGTTACCGAGCCAAGGGACATTCGACGATATCAAGGCAATTGTTGCTGATATTGAAATGGCTTTAGGCGAGCGGGCGATCGCAGATTTAGCGAATTTGCCACCGATGGGCGATCGTCGTTCCCTTGCTTGCATGAAAATCCTCGCCACACTCGGCCCCACTACCTACGCAGTTCCCCGCAACCTCACACCACTGGTGGTGGGCCATCAAGTGCGACTTTCGATCGAGCAAGGAAATGCCCCCGAATCTGCCTACGCCTATGCGATGTATGGCTTAATTGTGGATTCGCTGACCCAGGATCTCCATGCTGCCTATGCTTATGGGCAACTGGCGTTGGCCCTGTTTGCCCAGAGTCGGAGTGATGAATTTGCCGCCAAGATCTTGAGCCTTGCCAACAGTGTACGCCACTGGTTTGAACCGTTGCGGGCGCTCGATGCCAATTATCTAGCGGCCTATCCCGCCGGTTTAGCAGTGGGAGACTATTACTTTGGGGTGGCTGGCCTGCAAGGACAAGCCTCCAATGCCTTTTATTACGGTGAACCGTTGGATCTCGTGGATGAGGCCTACGCAACAACCCAAGCAGCCTGTCACCACCTGAACCAGACCCATACCCTCACCACCGCCCGCATCTATCGCCAAACGATTTGGAACTTACAGGGGAAATCAACCAACCCGTGCTATTTGCAGGGCGAACAGTTTGACGCCCAGACCTGGTTAAACCAACAAGAATCTGGTTCAGAAGAGACCGGGAATATCTTTTTTACTGCCCTGTTTCAGCTCATCCTCTGTTATACATTTGGGGATTTTGCTGGGGCATTGGAAAACGCAGCGTTAGCTCATCAATATTTGCATGTGATGCCAGGTCTTACAAGCACACCGCTGCTCTTTTTTTATGGTTCCTTGGTGCGGTGTGCATTGTATGGTCAAGCCAGCGAATCTGAGCAGGCTGAATCCCTCGCCACAATTACGGCCAACCAAGAAAAGCTTAAAGTTTGGGCTGAGACTGGCCCGATGAATTATCTACATAAATATCAGCTTGTGGAAGCCGAAAAAGCTCGGATTCTGGGCGATCGACTCGCCGCAATGGACTATTATGACCAGGCGATTGCCAATGCCCAAGCCAATGAATATCTTCAAGAAGAAGCGCTGGCAAATGAACTCGCAGGTCAGTTTTTTCAGGCATCTCAGAAACCCAAGATTGCGGCTGTTTATCTCCAAGCAGCATACTATGGCTACGCCCGTTGGGGCGCTAAAGCAAAAACTGACCAACTATCAGAGAGATATCCTCAATTACTTGCTCCAATTCGAGAGCAAGACACCCAAATACTGAGCCCTTTAGAGAGTTTGGAAAGCTTAACCCAAACCATTGCTAGCCAAACTCAAACCCGTTTAAATACATCTACAGTTAGTCTCAATACCATCGACTTTACCGCTGTGCTCAAGTCTGCCCAAGCCATTGCCAGCACAATTGAGATGGATCAACTTCTCGGTAATATTGTCGAAATTATTTTGGTCAATTCAGGTGCAGAAAAAACAGCATTACTGATCCCTGAACATGGCCAATGGCAGCAACGGGCGATCGCAGCGTTAACATCCCAAGGTATCCAGAGAAACACTATAAAAACAGCGATATTAGCAACCAATAATTCGATTTCATTAGGTGTGTTGCAATATGTCAAAAATAATTTACAGCCGCTCTTGATTGATGAGTCTCAAACAACCTTGCCTTCAGCGTTAGAATATCATTTATGTTCAGAACGACCTCAAAGCATTTTTTGTCTGCCATTGCTTAATCAAGGTAAACTCGTCGCCATTTTGTATCTAGAACATTCCCAGACCCAAGGGGTTTTTCACTACGGCCGACAAACTGTTACTCAATTTCTCTGTGCTCAAGCTGCTGTCGCAGTTCATAATGCGCAGCTTTATCACCAGGCCCAAACAGCTCTCCAAGACTTAAAAACGACTCAACTCCAGCTCGTTCAAAAAGAAAAAATGTCGGTTTTAGGTAACTTGATTGCAGGTATTGCCCATGAAATCAATAACCCTTTGGGTTTTCTCTCGGGTAATTTGCAAATTGCCCGAGAAAACCTCAGTGATTTACTGGAACATCTAGCGCTATATGAGCAGGGGGTTTCAGAGGCAGACCTATTAGAACATGCAGATGATATTGATTTAGATTACCTCCGAGAGGATTTTACACAGCTCTTAGCTTCGATGGATCTCGGCGTAGAACGGATTCAAGATATTAGCAATAGCCTGCGTACATTCTCACGCCGAGATCAAGACTATAAAACCGAGTTTAATCTCCATGAGGGAATCGATAGCACGTTACTGATTCTCAAACATCGCACGAAAGCCAATGATCAACGACCCAAGATCGAGGTTATCAAACACTATGGTGAAATTCCTGAAGTAGAATGCTTCCCTGGACAACTCAACCAAGTCTTGATGAATATATTTGCTAATGCGATCGACGCTTTCGATGAGGTAAATCAGGGTAAGACCTATCAAGAAATTGAGACAGATCCCAATACGATCGCAATTAAAACTTCAATTTTAGGGCATGAAATCAAGATCGAAATCCAGGATAATGGCTGCGGTATGAAACCCGAAACGGTTGAGCGGATTTTTGAGCAGGGATTTACCACCAAAGGCGTTGGTAAAGGGACAGGTTTGGGGATGGCGATCGCCCACCAAATCATCACCGAAAAACATGGTGGTACAATTATCTGCACTTCAGAACCAGGTCAAGGCACAATGTTCACCATTATACTTCCTCAAAAAGCGTAGGGATTTATTGAGTGTTGAGAGTATATGCAGAAGAATTAAAATTCAATCTGCGGAATGTCCATTTCGCTTTTCCCTCACTCTAGCTGCAACGCCTCCGCCGCTGTAATCCCCTCCCCCTGAAACCCAAACGACCAAATTGCTGTTGCTGCCTCCTGCTGCGTCACCGCCTTCTGGGGCTGAAAGAGCTGGGTATAGCCAAACACCCGCAGCACATTGGCCCGATCGCCATTTTCATAATCCACTAACAGCGCAGGCAACACCTCCGGCGCAATTTCTGCCACATCCTGGAAACCCCACACCTGCTGAATATTTTGCACCGATGCATTCGGCAGCGCCACCCGACGATCTAATGGTACTTTCCACAGCAACAACCGCTCACGGGTTAATGGCGCATCCGGCTGAAAGAGCAAGGCATCCGTGCTGCCCGTCAGGCGCGACGGAATAATCCCGGCTTCCGCTAACCCCTGAATTGCTGCAAAATCCGGATCGCTGGGTGGAATGTCTTGGAAGGCGGGTTGAGTGCTGCTCGTCGCTGGCCGGATTTGCTGGGTGGGGCGATCGCGGTACATCTGGTTATAGGCCTGCAACAGCCAGCGGGCAAACGTGCGGCGGTTAATCTCTGCATTGGGGTCAATTTCTGCGGAGAGGACGTCTAGGGCTTGGAGATCCGCGATCGCCTCCCCCACAGTGCCAACAGCAGCAGGAGTTGTATTTGGCTCAGACGACGCGATCGTCGTATCTCGATAGGCAATCTGAAACTGTTGCGCTTCAGGGAACGTCAGCCGCACTTCCTGATCCCCTTTGTTAAGCACCACTTCCGGTTCGTCTTCGCTGTAGCGCTGTGCTAATGTCCAGTTCTTATCCGTGAGGAACTGCTGGTAGAAGGTGGCGATCTTCTTGGGGTTGGCTTGGCTCTCCCACGTGGTTAACCCTGTGCCCTGACCCGCCCGATAACTCGCACTCAGAAGCTGGGCTTGCGGATAACTGGGGACATCGTCAGGGAAGGTGAGCGGTAGACGCACGCTCTCCCCCTCACTCGTCACTTCTGTATCCTCCACCGCCGTCAAAACCTCTTGGGTTGGTGTTGCGGTTGGCTCAGGTGAAGGTGTTGTTTCTGGGCTTGGGGTAGGGCGAGTTTGCTCCTGGAGTTGCGGATCAGGTGCAAACCATTGCTCGGCGGCGCGATCGCCCTGACAAGCGCTACTTAGGACAATGAAGAGCAAAAACAGTAGCGATCGTCCAAAATTTTTCATCTGCTTTATCTCTTCAATCTTGGCATTACTCATACTTGAGTAGGGTGTGTTAGCGAAGCGTAACGCACCACCGCCAACGAAAACTGGTGCGTTACGGCGTCCCACGAATCTCAAGAAGCCAAAATTCTGACCGCCTAACACACCCTACACCTAACTTGTGTCTACACTTACACGCCTGCATTGATTAACATGACTTCGGAGATCCCCCCGGCTGCGCCGACCCCCTTATTAAGGGGGTTTTAATCCTCTCAAGCTCTCATTTTAAGATTTATCCCAGCCGCTTGCGGCGTCACCCCCCTTTTCCAAGGGGGGAAGGGGGGATTCAGGGTCTAAATATAAATGCAGAATCGCCTAAACCCCACGCCCATCCGTGCTATTGGTATTCGGCGTATAAATCTCCCGAGGAAAATCCTCCGCATCAATGCAAGTCGCCAGCGCTTCACTCGGCTCAAACGCCGTCGGATAATTCTCCCGACTCAAACCCCGTACACAAGCGGAAAAACGTAGGGGTAACAAGCTACGACGGCAATGATTCAACGTGCTCGACGCCAATGCAGTTGCCGATTTAGGCTCTAGCAGTTCTTCATTAATATCCACCACACATTCTGCCAACTCTAGGGGGCGACGCACCCGGAAGCAAGAGAAGAGGGCTTCATCTTCTTCAATAATCGTAAAGCCATCAATTTTGACCACACAGCCCGATAAATCCGTGGGTTCGAGGGCCATGGCACAAGCCACTTGGGTTTGCTCTTCAACGACCCCTGTTGTTAACAGTTCGTTCGCACATTGATGAAATTCGCGGGCATTGAATTCATGGCGATAGCGAGAGGCGTTGCTTGGTGTCGCCCATAACAAACCCGTCAGGGGAAACACAGTCGCCGTACCGAGGGCCAGGATTTTAAAGATAGAACGGTGCATGGTGATGAACGTCAGGGCTGAATCGATGCGTACAGTCCTCAGTAAAGCACAGTTCAAAATCTGGGGGCAATTTGAACGACTCCAAATCAGCTCCAACTCTAACGAAACCCTGAAAAATAAGCCCGATCGCCCCTCCAGATTGGTAAATTCGGCTACAGACCACCTTAAATTGCCAAACGATCATGTCTAGCCCCCAATATGTGCTTGCGCTTGACCTGGGAACCACGGGTAACCGTGCCATTTTGTTTAATGCCTCTGGGACTGTCTCCGGGCAAGCCTACAAGGAATTGACGCAACATTATCCCCAACCAGGCTGGCTAGAACATGATGCTACGGAGATTTGGCAAGATACCCGAGACTTGATTCAGCAGGTGCTCACCGAGACTCGCACCCAACCCCAGGAGATTGCCGCGATCGGTCTGACGGTGCAGCGGGAAACGTGCCTACTCTGGGACAAGACCACAGGGCAGCCCCTCCATAAAGCGATCGTCTGGCAAGATCGGCGTACCGCTCCCCTCTGCAATGACCTCCGGGCTAAAGGCAAGGCTGCTGAGATTCAAGAGCGGACTGGACTGGTACTGGACGCCTATTTCTCCGCTACCAAGTTGGCGTGGTTGCGGGACAAGGTGCAAGTGGAGCAGCCCGATGTCAACCCGGATAATATCCTCGCGGGCACGATCGACACCTGGGTGCTCTGGAACCTTACGAGCGGTCAAGTCCATGCCACTGACCATAGCAATGCCAGCCGCACGATGTTGATGAACCTCAGTACTCACCAGTGGGATGGGGAACTCCTTCAACTCTTTGGTATTTCTGAGGCTTGGATGCCAGAGATTAAACCAAGTATGGGCGTGTTTGGCGAGAGTGATCCATCCGTGCTGGGGGCTGCTATTCCCATTGCAGGGATTTTTGGCGATCAACAGGCAGCGTTGTTTGCGCATGGTTGCGATCAAGCGGGTCTGCTCAAATGCACCTATGGCACGGGTTGCTTTTTGGTGGCACAGATGGGCGAAACCTTGGCGCGATCGTCTCAACAGTTGCTCTCGACCGTGGCGTGGACAACGCCTGAGCAGACGCTCTATGCCCTTGAAGGCGCAATGTTTACCACGGGTGCTTGTATTCAATGGCTCCGGGATGGCATTAAGTTAATTCAATCGGCGGCAGAAACCGCCGCATTGGTGGAATCGGTGGAGAGCAATAATGGGGTGTATTTTGTGCCTGCCCTGAGTGGTTTGGGTGCGCCCCATTGGGATATGAATGCGCGGGCATCGTTCCAGGGCATCACGGGTGGTGTTAAGCGAGAGCATATGGTGCGGGCGGTGTTGGAGTCGATCGCGTACCAGGTTAAAGAGGTGGTCAATGCTATGAACGCCGATGCCCAGAGTCCGATTTCGCTGCTGAAGGTGGATGGTGGTGCGTCTCAAAATGACTGGTTAATGCAGTTTCAGGCGGATGCGCTGGGCGTTCCGGTGGAGCGGCCGGTGATTCTGGATGCGACGGCTCAAGGGGCAGCCTTTGGTGCGGGCTTGGCGGTGGGCTTTTGGTCAGACTATGGGGCGTTGATTGCCCAGCGCCAGGTCGATCGCGTTTTTGAACCCGGTGCAGGTCAAGCCCCAGCCCAGGAGAATTTTGCGATCTGGCAAAAGGCAGTGGAGCGGGCGAAAGATTGGGTGGAATCGTAGGGATTTGGCCAAGAAAAACCCAGCCTTGCGGCTGGGTTACTTGTGTGAGGAGTTGAAGGAGATAGAGAGAGAAGAAACAACTTAAACGATGCTCAATCGACCGCGATAAACGGAGCGCAGAATGCGGTCAAGAGCGTGGCGTTCATCGTCTTCAATATTCTCGGTGAGGATGGCAGCGAGTAAGCCATAGCGATCCGTTTCAGTTAAAGTCTTGGTTTGAGCAGAATCAGCGAAAATGGCAGAAATAGAACCGGGGAGGAGTTCGAGTTGAAGCATGGGTTGGATGTTTTTCTCTCTCTATAGTTTTAAGTATCTCGTTTTTGCCGGGTTGCTTCCGTGATAGGGTCACGTTCTCCCGTGTGAACCTGGAGGGCTGGTTGCGCTGATGGCTGTAACGGTTGAGAAGCGATCGCCAACCTGACTCCAGAGTGAGCTATATCACTGGGCTTTCTCTGCTGAACTGAAATGTTGCGATCGGCAATCGTCTTAAGCTGCGCCCCAAATGACGGGAGATAAGTAAGGAAAAAATAGAACTTATGTATTGAAGGGCTTAGCCTCTAGATCTTCCCTCTCTCCTTTGAACAAGGTTAGTACTATTTTATGTTGGGGAGAGAAAAAAGAAAACCTGTTCATTAGCAGGATGGTTTCAATGGTTACGCGGGGGCGTCCAAACTGAAGCCCCTATAGAGAATCCCAGAACCTTCTCTGGGAACTAGCCCTACCTACAAGGGGATCGGCATAGCTGGGGAGATCTGAAAGCCCTGCTAATCAATGTAATTCTTGGTTGTTTTGAAGCGCCTCAAAAATTTTTTAATCTCTTGGGGTAAATTCCCCGCCGCTCTGCGGCGTTAAAATCAGGGAATGAGCGAGTATATCCATAAGAGTCATAATGTAACGGTTTTGCTATATCACTTAGTATTTCCAGCCAAGTACAGA
>JAAHHN010000125.1 GCA_010672165.1 Spirulina sp. SIO3F2
CGAGCACGTCCGAGCTGGTCATGCCCTTGTGCAGGAAGCGGGCAGGCTCGCCGACATGTTCGGCAACATTGGTCAGGAAGGCGATGACGTCGTGTTTGACCTCGGCTTCGATCTCATCAATCCGGGCCACCTCGAAGGCGCCTTTCTCGCGCTGGCGAGTTTTAACGATGATACGTTCTTGGCGTTTTTACAACAGCAGCTCGCAGAGCATCGGATTTCTCCTGAGATGATCTGCTTTGAAATTACTGAGACAGTCGCGATCGAAAATTTAGATAATGCCGTCCAGATTATTAACCACCTTCGTCAATTAGGTTGTCAGTTTTCTCTCGATGACTTTGGTACAGGCATGTCATCCCTAACTTATCTCAAAACCTTACCTGTTGATTATGTCAAAATTGATGGGGCATTTATCCGCAATTTGACCACTGATCCTGTGAATACGGCAATGGTGGCTGCGATCGGTCAAATCTGCCAGGTCATGGGCTTGAAAATGATCGCTGAATGCGTCGAGCATCGTAAATTAATTGCACAGTTATGGGATTTAGGCGTGAGCTATGTGCAGGGTTACGGTATTGCCAAACCTTGTCCTCTAGAATGGGTCATTGGCCATGCCAATGACTCTAATCACGAACATAAGGGAGAAACTTCAGTTGTTCCTCTCAGCATCCAGACCCAAGCCTCCTAGCTTGGCTCTCTGGGTTCGGAATTAGGATTGTATAAATAGATACGATTTTCTAGAGCTGCGATCGCTGACACCCTGGGTTTTCTGTGACATCAGCGTTTCTTATAACCTCAGACTCAGAAGAGCCCCCACTTTAGTCATTCACTGGGTTGTTAGGAGAGCTAAGCTGAATTCTTTGTTTAGGATAAAGACTTTCGTCGTTCGACCATGTTAGCTCAGTAATTGAAACTCAGGTTAATAAACCCAAGCCAGGGATTCTGTAACAGTTTTCTGTCCTGGAACCTCAACATTGAGCTTCATATCAATCGTATCGATATGGTAAAGCACATCACCATTCCGGGCATAATATCCCCCCTCATCTAGACCCGAAAAAGGCACCGTGATACCACCACTGCCATTTTTGGCAAAGCCAGAATAATGGGTTGGTACACCATTGCTCGGATCGCCACAGATGTAAACATCAAAGTTAGGCGACTCCAAATAATTGAGAGTTACGGTGTACTCTGGGCAAATCCCTTCTGGAGTCTGTGTACCTGCGGGTGCATTTTTATTAGGTAGCGCTTGCAGATAAGCTGTGTTTGCGCGGACAAAGCAATTGGTGCCAGGGAGTACAATCGCAAGCCAAGGATCACCTTGATTGTCATAAACCAAGGGATTATCGTAGCCTGGATCAACTTGGAACTCTTTGCCAGGGTTGAGAGTGGTGCTCACCCCATGATTGGAGCCTGCACCTCGACGACAGTTGAGACCTTGTGCATCGATCACTTTCCAAACCGTTGCATCCACTGCGGTGATGTCTGGCTTACTGGGGGCTGGACTGGGTGTAGCAGCAGGTTGGGTTGGGGCAGGAGCTGTACTAGGAGCTTCAGTGGCGACCACAGAATCTCCTACCTCACTGTTAGTTTCGGTCTCAGCCGTTGGTGCTTCAGGGGGGGCTGCTTGTTGGGGCTGTCGTGTGAGGGCCAGGGCCAAGATCCCCACTGAAGCCACTACACAAACACCCACAATCCCGGCAACGAGTGGCCAATTGGTGCTTTGAGGGGGGACGTTCGGAACAGGGGCAGCAGCCGGAACGGCGGCGGGAGGAGCGGGTGCTGGGGAGGCAGGCGCAGCAGGAGATGATTGGGCGACAACCGCAGTCGGCTCTTCTGTGGGGGGATTGCTGGGGGGGACATCTGTTGTAGTGGTGTTAACAGACAAGGTGTGGCCACAGTTGCTGCAAAAGCTTGCGGTGTCAGCGTTCTGGTGGTTACAGTTGGGGCAAGTGATCATGGGTCGAGCGGGGCATTAGGGGACGAATAGACTGAAGACGCAGCGAAGTGTATGGCCGTGAACAATGAATCAATCGACCAGCTATCTACGCAGGATTGGATCGGCTGCCAAACCGGAAAACCTGAAGTCCTCCCAACCTAACATCAGCGTCAATATTATCGTGCTCGATTTAACAGAATTGTTTCAAAAGGGCAGCAGACGCCGGACTTTTTTTCGGGCTTTCTTTTGGTATTTCAAAAACAGGCTATAGTTGTCTTCAGCCTGAAGCCAGAGCTCGGCTTGCCAACCCCGATAACCGCGATCGCGCTCCAGAAAAGTTTTCCGGGCAAAGGTCATTGGGTCAGGGTGTGCCTTGCCATTGGTGAGCCAAGGTTTGGGACCACACCAATGGATCACCGTCGCATCCTCTCCTTGGGGGTCTGGCCCTTGCGCCGTCACTGGGAAGCGAGTTTGCAGTTCATGCAAGGGTTGATCGGGGGCAAGAAGCTGAAAGTTCACTTTATTGAGACGAATCCGTCCTTCATCTGCCGCCCGACAAAACATAAAGTTCAAAAAGCCCATTTCACCATATTTAAAAGCGTGAGGATGGGCCTCAGTAAACGCTAAAATCTCTTGATATTCTTCCAACGGAAAAATATCTCGACTGGCGAAAAATGTCCCCGTACAGAAATAGTCCTCCCGGTGAGCCTGCCAATCAAAGCTGGGGAAATGTTTTTCGATCGTGGCAATATTAAAGAAATATTCCTCAATATCGGCTTCTGGATAGTTGCATTCTGGATCATCGATCGTCACATCATATTGCTCAAAGTTGGCATATCGAAGAATATCACCCCAGACATTTGTGTCTGCATCAAGGACTAGAAAATGCTGCCAAGGACTCTCCCAAAAAGCGATCATTTTAGTCTTGCCCCAGCCAAAACTATGGGTGCGGAGATACGAATTTTGAACAGTGTCATGATTGAGAACTTTAACGCCATACAAACGCTCTAGCGGTTCGACCGAAAATGTACCATCGACAATCAGCGCGATCGGCACATCACCTAAAAAATGGCGGATGCTTGCACAGCAGCCCTTGGCAAACAGGTAATCATGATCGCAGCAAGCGATGATAATGCCGAAATCAGGAAGGGTCATAGCATTAGAGGGAGTGAGGATAAGACAACAGGGTTATGACAATTATAGAACAGCAGAACTTTGGTGCTCGCAGGTCTGTGTCTCTTCAAGCGGTTGAGGCAGAATAATCGTGAATTGAGTGCCATTTTGGGCATTAGAGTGACACAATAGCTGACCCTGATGGGCTTGAGTGATAATTTTATAGCTAATCGAAAGTCCTAGACCCGTACCTTTGCCAATGGGTTTAGTTGTAAAAAATGGATCAAAGATCTGGTTTTGAATTCGCTCAGGTATTCCTGGCCCATTGTCAATAAGCTCGATTATGCATTGGCTATCTACAAATTGAGTCGTGATACAAATTTGAGGCTTGAACGGATGGGGATTATCGCATTGGCATTGTTCGGCTAATGCATCAATCGCATTACCCAAAATATTCATAAACACCTGATTGAGCTGACTCGGATAACAATTGATGGGTGGAAGCGCCCCATAGTTCTTGATTACTGCAATTTCAGGTCGATCGTGTTTAGCCTTGAGACGATTGCCCAAGATAATCAACGTGCTATCAATCCCTTCATGAATATCAATATCTTTAGTATTCGCTTCATCCAAGCGTGAAAAATTGCGCAAAGACAGGACAATACTGCGGATGCGATCGGCTCCCAAACGCATCGACTTAAAAATCCCATCGAAATCTTCAAGCAAATAATCTAGTTCCACAGCTTCAATTTGTTCTTTTAGAGCAGGATGCGGATTAGGATAATGCTCTTGATAAAGGGCAATAACCTGACGAATATCATGAATATAATTCTCGCTATGGGTTAAGTTTCCATAGATAAAGTTAACTGGATTATTGATTTCGTGAGCAACTCCAGCCACAAGTTGACCTAAGCTTGACATTTTTTCGGTTTGAATGAGTTGAGCCTGAGTTGATTGTAGAGCTTGCAATGTAGATTCCAATTGCCCTTTCTGTTGTTGAAGTGAAAATTCAGTAGACATCAACTGCTGTACTGTTTTCTCTTTCTCACGATGAATTTTTATATAGGTTAAACAAAGTCCAATAAAGGGAATTAAATAAGCCAGTATTTTTAAGAAGTGAGCAATGTTGAAGGCACTATCAAACAACGCAGTTGACCCAAAGGCCATATGGAGTTGGGTAGCAACCTGTGGAATCATACTAATGATTAACGACTGGGTAAACAGGCTGGGATATTTTTGGTAGAAGCGTGGGAGCACAAACAGTCCCAAGATCATAAATAAAATCAGAGGGGCAACATCCCAGGGACGTGTAATCATTGCCTCTGGAAACATGGTTTGAGGCAGGGTCTCGATCCGTACACAAATAGCAATCGTGACATAGGCAACTAGAGATGCCAGCACAGTAATGAAGACGAGAAAACTGAGTTTGCGCTGGGGGTGAAACCGTTTGGGCACGAGGAACAAGCTCACACCCACCAATAAAATTAGAGCACTGAAGAGTCGACAAATTGCCCAAGTGAATGGAATCAAGTTTTCAGGGGAAGCGACCCCAGTAATCAAGCGATCGGCTGCTAGGGTATGAAAGGCATCCATACAGCCTGCGTAAAATAGCGATAGACCGAGAATCGGTGTTGCTACATCTCGATTCAAAGCAAAATAGACAAAGGCTAAAATCGCGGTGAGGAGCCCTGTGCAGAACGCACTCCACTCTAATATTGTATGCACAAAGCTACCGGAGAGTGCTCGATGAATCACATTGTTGAGCTGTGTAGAATCTGCCGTTTGAATGGCTTGACTTAGGGGAGGGGAGGTAATGCCGAAATCAGCACCAGACAGTTGTAAAATTGTTGGCGCTAGACAGATCAGGATTGTTGCGATCGCTAAATATTGAATATTTTTCTGGTCGTAGATCGCAAAGTAATCCAAAACCTTAAAGATTGGTTTTGAAGCCGAAGAATCTTGATAATTCATGCTATAAGATGTCAGCAGTTCAGTAAAGAATGAGTTTTTCTAGCATTCGTCATAAATCAAAAGACTGGCTTCAATTCTCTCTCCTCTTTTTTGCCAAGTTACAGTGTAAATTGGCGCAAACAACGTGGAATATACTGACTTTTCCACAATAATGGGTTCATTTCCGGATCGCCATGCGCAATAGAATCCATCCAAGCTTAAAACCGCATCGCTTGCCAAGCCAATTTAACAATCGCGGCATCCTGTAACAGCTCAGCTTGTTCAACCACTGGTGTTAAAGTGCTCTCGCAGCGCAACGCCCCGACATTACCACAAGCCCAGCGCAATAAATCCACTCGATTGGACAAATCACCATCAGGCCGATAACCGCGATCGCCCTGCAACGCCCAACGCCCATTGGGATAGCGCCAAAAGCTCCCTTCCGTGGCGGTTTGGCCATTCGGGTAGCGCCAACGCGGTCCGAACTTGGCGGATTGGCCACTGGGGTAATACCAATTGTTCCCGAGCTTAACCGTTTGGCCGTTGGCATAGCGCCACGGAAACGCTGGTTTGGTATCAGGAAAGGCACAAGCGACGACCCGTTCAGCCGCGATCGCTTGGGTATCAGTGCTGCCCGTGGTTTGGGCCAACGTCTGCATCATCATTAAATGGAAACAGTTTGAGCTGGTGTCAGGTTGGGATTGCCGCCGTCGCCGACCTCGACAATAGTCATATTCCAAATCATTTAAACGTCGAGCCGTTGAACCGGATTCAATCACGATAATCCGCACCTGGCGCACCCAACGACATTGCTGAGTGATTCTCTGGGCGGTGGCATTGGGCATTGTCCAACCCAGGAGTCCCAGCGAAAGGCCAAGGCTTGTCATACCGAGGCGCGTCATCTGTCCAAGAAGCGGAAATTTCATAAGGCTCACCATAGGGTGGGGGAATTCAGTCGATTGTAGATGCCCGTATTGATGACCTTGTTGACTCAGTCGCTTTCACGATTGAGTCATTTTGCAAGGGTTTAGCCTGACGCACAAAAGAAGAGTGCATTCTACTCTAACTAAAGTTTAATCGAACAAAACCCCAGCACTATCACGCCAGGCCTCAAGTGCCAGGTTATGAATTGTCTGCCATGGTTGTTGGTGCTCACGAGCTAACAGGGCACAGTCTTCATATTCTGGCTGCACATTCAGCACTTGACCTTGCTGAACTGCCACCTTGATCCGGACGACGCCATACTCCGTTTCAATGGTGAAAATATTGCGCTCCAGAATGTGCCGCTCTTGAAGTTGGCGACGAATTCCCAGGGTGGGGGTTTCCTGAAAGAGCACCTGTTCACAGGCCAAGGCGCGATCGCAGGGACAAATCACCGTCATCAATGTGCCTAATCGTGATTTTTTCATGGCGATCGCTTGGGTAAATACATCCAAGGCCCCCGCTGCAAAAAGCTGCTCCATTGCATAAGCAAGCGCCTGAGGTGAGGCATCATCAATTTGGGTTTCTAGCACCATCACCTGTTCAGTGAGGGGTGAAGGGATTGATTCACCTAACCAGAGGCGGAGCAAATTAGGAATCGGCAGCGATCGTGTCCCCGCGCCTAAACCGACGTTGTGCAGTTGCAATGACGGCGGTGGCCCAAATTCGGTGGCTAGCACCACCATCAATGCAGCCCCCGTCGGTGTGACCAATTCCCGCTCAATACCGTTGTGATAGATCGGCACTTGACGCTGTTCCCAGAGCTTCAAAACGGCGGGAACCGGCACAGGTAAGGAACCGTGGGCGGCTTTCACCACACCACCTCCTGTGGGCAACGAGCCACAATAGATAGAGTCAACATTGAGCCAATCGAGACCCAAACACGTCCCCACAATATCCACGATCGCATCCGTCGCCCCTACTTCGTGGAAATGCACTTGTTCAGGAGTTGTGCCGTGAACCGCAGCTTCAGCGATCGCCAATGCTTCAAACACCGCTAAACTCCAATCCACCACGCGCTGGGGCAACGCAGCCTGCTGGATTAAATGTTGAATATCTGCCAGATGACGATGGGGTGGATGGTGGTCAAGATTAAGCTCAACTGTGACTTTCGTGGCTTGCTGGTTGTTGTGCTGGCAAAGCGCAGCCGTGAGTTGATATTCATCCGTTAGGGGCAGCTGCGCTAACTGGGTTTGGAGATAGTCCAAGGGCACCCCAGCACTGACTAACGCACCCAAACACATGTCTCCGGAAATCCCCGTGGGACAATCAAAGTAAGCAATCTTCATGGCCTCACCCGCCTGCAATTCCATCATCACAACAATTCATCATGGCAATTTTATATAGAATTCATCCGGACAATCCGCAAACCGACCGTATAGAGAGGATAGTGGCTGATCTTCGGCAAGGTGCAGTGATGCTCTATCCCACAGACACCGTGTACGCGATCGGCTGCGACCTCAATGCCCAATCTGCTGTGAAGCGGGTCCGACAACTCAAGCGCATGGCCAATGATAAACCCCTAACCTTTCTCTGTTCCTCCCTTTCCAATATTGCCCAATATGCTCGGGTGTCCGATCCGGCCTATCGCCTAATGAAACGATTAATTCCGGGCCCCTACACCTTTCTATTACCCGCCACCAAACTGGTTCCCCGTGTCGTGATGAATCCCAAACGTAAAACGACAGGGATTCGGGTACCGAAGAGTCCGGTGTGTCAGAACTTGTTATCTGCCCTAGGAAATCCCATTATTTCCACCTCCGCCTATGCCCCTAGCGAAGATGAAAATCCTCTGCCGCAATTGGGTCTGGAGCGAATGAAACTCTTTGATGCCCTAGAAAGTTGGGTGGATTTGATTATTGATACCGACTTTGACCCTGGCTTTGAAGTCTCAACCATCTTGGATATGACCCAAGAGATACCGCAGTTGGTGCGTCAAGGACGAGGTTGGCAAGCCGCACAGGCCTTTCTGGAATAGATGATGAATTTAACCTTTTCCCTTGGCGGGGGAACCCACTACACCCTAAGTGAGTCGGATTTCGGAGAACTTGAGGCGTTGCCTCCACTTTTTCAAACGTCCTGTCTGGATACGATTAAAGCCACCGATCCACGAGCCAATCAAAATTAACCTCAATGCTTGACGAGAGAAGGGATAGCGCGATCGCCCAACTCCAGAAAACTTGTCCAGAAATTACGGAATCTGCCAAGAGATTGAGGTTGTGACACAACCCTCCCCCGATGCCGAATGACCTCGCCATACAGTCAAAGTGTCAGGAGGCAAGGTTAATCACCCATCTGAACCATTCCGGTGTACCGCGCAACTGACACCACTATTACTCAAGACTGTTAGGGGCTTTACCATGAACGCTACTGCTTACACCACAACTCATCAGACAACTTGCACTGCAACTGCTCAGGCAGAACCCTCGGCTACACCGACTTTTTCTTTAGAAACCATTCTTCTCGAACAAATCAAACAACAGGTCGGCCGGGTTTCAGCCTCTGCACGCCGTGTGGTCAATCGCATCAGCCAAGAGGTTGAACGGGTTTGTTCCAAAAGCGATCGCATCCAAAATTCCGGTGATATCCGCTCCCATCGCCTCTTTCTTGGTCAACACCGTCTTAAGAAGTGTTTGGCTTACCACAAGCTTGGTTCCAAACAGGGTCGAGTTGAACTCCACGGCAATCTGAGTGTGGTGGTCTACCGACATATTGCGCCCACCCAAGCCCAGTTAGGTTTTTCCGGTCGCTTTAATCTGATTGAAGATTTCTTGCAAGACTTTTATGTCGAAGCCCTCAAAGCCTTTCGCCGCGAAAATGATGTTCCCGAGGACTATCAACCCCGTACTCAGTTTGAACTGGCGGAATACATGGCCTTCACGGAGCAATATGCCAAACGACGGATTACTCTCCCCAATGGCTATTCTCAGCAATTGATTGTATTGCGAGCCCAAACCTTCGCCCGACGGATGCCCAAAGAAACGGCTGTGGATATGGAAACGGCTGTGGAATTTCCTAAGGGCGAAGATGCAGAACGGCAGCACCGTTCAGCCACCGTCCAGCAAGTCCGGGCTCAGATGGTGACAGAAACCCCAGATTTATGGGAAACCGTCAAGCGCGATCGTGTGATTAACGCCCTCTTTGAATATCTCCAAAACCAGGGTCATCACGATTGTGCAGATTATCTGGCACTCAAATTGCAAGATTTGCCTGCCTCTGAAATTGATACGGTGCTCGATCTTACCCCCCGACAGCGGGACTATCTCCAACAGCGCTTTAAGTATCATGTGGAAAAGTTTGCTCGCACCACCCATTGGGAATTAGTGCATCAATGGCTCGATGCGGATCTTGACCAACGTCTGGGCATGACCCAAAGCCAATGGCAACAGTTTGTGGGTCAACTAACCGAAGAGCAAGCGCAATTGCTCGCCCATAAACAATCTCAACGCACCGATGCAGAGATTATGCAACTGATGGGTTTAACGGCGAAAAAGGTTCAGAAGCGTTGGACAAATGTTCTAGTTTTGGCGGCGAAGGTGCGGAACGATGAAGGTTAGGTCGCGCCATCCGGCTGGGGGGTCTGATACCGTATTACATGATGCCTCAGCCAGTAAGATGGAAGCTGAATATTGGCTGCACGTTATTCACCGTACTCAATCATGCCGAATTCCATTCCTGCTGATCCACCCTTGTTCCGCGAAGTCCAACCGTTGCGCAGTCTCTGGCTCTGGCTGGTTATGTTAGGAACCTACGGTCTAACACTGGGAGTTTTCGTTTGGATCGGCTATCAACAATTGTTGCTCGGTCAGCCCGTTGGAGATAATCCCCTTCCCAATAGTGGATTAATCAGTTTAATCGTCATTGTCTCGATCTTGAGCATTGTGAGTATCGTTTTGCTCTACCGTCTAAAACTAATTGTCGAAGTCTATCCCGATCGCCTTTGGATTTGGTTTTATCCCCTGAGCACTCGATTAATTCCCAATGCCAAACGCATCATTAACCTAAGCGATATTCGAGATTATCAATTGCGTACCTACCGACCCTTGCGAGACTATGGCGGCTGGGGACTACGGCGAAGCTGGCGCGATCGCGCTTATACCGTCTCTGGCACCCAAGGAGTGCAAGTCACGCTCCACAGTAGCGAAGCGTTCTTGATTGGCTCACAACGGGCACAAGAGTTGGTCGATACGATTGCAGTGGCGATCGCCCAGCATCCGGCCGCGTAAGCTTGCAGGCTAATCATTGAACTAGCCAATGTCGTAAAAAAATCTTGAAGAGAGCAGGGCCGCAAGCGACCAAAAGCCTACCTTTAACTACAACTTCGCCCGCACCGTAAACTCATAATCTCCCCCCGCCTCCAGTTGGTAGTCGTAGCGCTCCAAAAAACGACTCAACGGCTCCAAAATCAGTGCTCGTCCTAGCGAGGGCTGTACCACCAACTGGCCTTGTCGAAACCGCCATTGGAACTGCCATTGATAATCTCCGGCTTGAACTTCGCCTTGGAGCTTGCCTTGCTGCCAAGACTGCTGGATGACACGAACATGGGCGATCGTTTCGGCTCGACGGGGCGATTGCATAGTGTTATGAGAACAAACGGAGAGCAATGAACAGTAGATCAGAGTCTATTGTGGCATTCTTTGCTAGAGGAGTTGAGTGAGCTCTGAGTCAAAGTTGAAGCACACCCTGAACTACTCGCTCTAAAAGAGTCGCCCTAAAATTATGAAGAGATGTAAACTTTATATTGTTAAGAAAGTCTAAAATGAAACGGGCGCTCTCAATCTGCTCACTCACACCGCAGCGTACGACGTTACGAGGTCTCCTCCAAATGAAACAACTTGCAACAATTGAACGCGCTCTCCTCATTGGCCACATCATCTCGATGGCGTTTGGCTTGGCCGGACTCCTGATTGTGCTTCCGAACGCCGAGATTATCACCAGCCTTTCAGTGTTTGGCCAGAAAGCTTTTCAGGTCTCGATGGCCGGAGGAGGCGTTGTCTATATGGTTCTCGGCACAGCGGCGGTAGCGCTTTATGCCTATCGCACGTTGGGACTCGGGACTTGGCTGGGTTTTATGCTGCCAGCGGTGGGGATATCCCTGTGTAGTGAACTACTCGGAACTAGTACTGGTTTTCCTTTTGGCCATTACCGTTATCTCAACGGTCTGGGCTATAAAATTGCGGGTTTGGTGCCCTTCACAATTCCCCTCTCTTGGTTCTATCTTGGCTGCTGTGCCTACCTGATTGCCCGTGTCGGTCTGGAGTCTCGGTTAAACCTACCGCGTTGGGTTCAGCTGGGTGGCGCGATCGTGCTCGGTTCTCTGCTCCTGACTTCTTGGGACTTTGTGCTTGACCCTGCGATGAGCCAAGCCGATGTGCCCTTTTGGGTTTGGGAGCAAGCGGGCCCCTTCTTTGGCATGCCCTATCAGAATTTTGTGGGCTGGTTCGGTACAGGTCTGGTGTTTATGACAGTGGCAACGCTGTTGTGGCCGAAGCATAAGCTCAACCTCTCTCGTCAACAGTTACGCTTGCCCTTGGCAATTTATGTGAGTAATTTTGTGTTCTCAATGGTTATGAGCTTGGGTTCAGGGTTTGTTGTTCCGGTACTGTTGGGACTCTGCATCGGTGCAGGCCCTGCGATCGCCCTCTATCTGCTAATTCCTTCTTCCGAAGCACAGGTTGCTAAGACGCTAGAAGCAACCTTGCAAACGACTGAAACAGTTACTGCTACTCAACCTACGGCGATCGCTGCCAATATAGCTGAGTAAGACTATTGCTCCTATGATTCAGAGTTTTCGCATCTCACCCCTGATTCGCCTGACACTTCTGCTGTTCTATATTGCCCTAACGCTGCCGTTGCCATTCCTCGCCAAAGCCACCCAAGCGCCAGTTCCAGACGGGCTGCTTTGGCTGGGGATTAGCCTTGGCTTTATCGGGCTATGGGGCGTGCTGAGTGAGCAAGTTCGAGTTGATGGGCAGGGCATTCAAGTATGCCATCCGGTGTGGATTAGCTGGTTGGTGCGGCGAGCTTGGGCCCTGGACTGGTCTGAGATTGCGGCGCTGAAGCTCCGGACGACTGGGCAGGGTGGGCTGGTGTATTATTTCGTGACCACTGCGGGCGATCGCGCTTATTTGCTACCAATGCGGATTGCGGGCTTTGCCCAACTGTTGCGCATAGTGGAAGCCCAAACCCAAATTGGCACTCAGGATATTCGCCCGTTAGCCCAGCCCTGGATGTATCTGATTTTGCTGGTGGTGACGGTGGGACTACTGCTGATTGATGCTTGGACAATTCAGACAGCTTTGACATTAGGGGTCTTGAGTTAAGACGTGCATATTTCATCCGCAGACCGATTACTCTCCTCTTAAAACCTGCCCCCTACACAATATGGCGCTTTCTGCTATAGATGTTTGAGTTAATGATTGGGGCTAGGGGATGGCAAATTCAGTATTGCGGCTAGAGCAGGTGGGCGTGTTGCACCGCTTGGAATCAGTGAGCTGCGAGATTTTTCGAGGCGATCGCATTGGGATTGTGGGAGCATCCGGCGCAGGGAAAAGCACTTTACTCCAATTGCTCAATCGTTTGTCAGAACCTGATCAAGGCACTATTTGGCAGGATCAGCAACCGCTAGGGAGCTTGCCCATTCATCCCCTGCGTCGCCGCACTGTTTTGGTATTGCAGGAGCCGAAACTGCTGGGGATGACGGTAGCTGAAGCCCTGGCTTATCCCCTAACGTTGCAGCAGAAATCAGACTCAGAGATTCAAGCGGCTCTAAATCATTGGTGCGATCGCCTCCGCATTCCCTGTGCCTGGTATGAGCGTCATGAATATGAACTCTCAGTAGGGCAGCGCCAGCTTGTGACTCTAGCCCGTGCCCTGTTACTAGAACCGGAAATTTTGTTACTCGATGAGCCCACCTCGGCTTTGGATGTCGGCACAGCAACCCAAGTATTTCAGGTGCTCCAAGAGCTGCCCCAGCTCACTTGGCTGATGGTGAATCATCAGCTCGATTGGGTCAAGCAATATTGCGATCGGCTTCTTTGGCTAGAGCAGGGTCGCCTGCGGCAAGACTGTCCGATTGCGCAAGTGGATTGGCCGGAGTTGGAAGCGGCGCTGCGCCAATCGGCTCAGGAGTGGGGTGACGATGAGCCATAATGAAAAGTGGCAAGCAAGGTGCGAAATCCGTACCATTTTTCGTGAAGTATAGGTATCGACACCTCAAATTCCCGCTTTTTGTCCGTTGACGATAGTTTAAATGGCTTACTGTCAACTGCGAACGGGTTAACCCTTAACCATTAATTGTTTACCCAACTCCCTCCCATGACGCTGGAACTGATTTTTGCACTGTGTTTGGGTATTACCCTGAGTGCGGCTTGTGGTTTCCGCATTTTTATTCCGCCCCTGATTATGAGTGCGGCGAGTCTCCACGGCAGCTATGTGCCTGCGCCCGAGTTTGCCTGGTTGGCGACTGAGACTGCGTTCACAATGTTGGCGATCGCGTCAGCGGTTGAGGTGTTTGCTTATATGATTCCAGCGGTGGATAACTTGCTGGATATGATAGAGATTCCCACGGCGATCGCCATTGGGACGGGCATTGTGGGCATGACCCTGACGGATCTTGACCCGCTGTTGCAATGGACAATTGCGGTGATTGCAGGCGGTGGTACGGCGGGCTTAGTGGATGGCATGACGGCAGTGACCCGTTTGGCGACGACGACCTTAACAGGCGGGTTGGCGAATCCGGCGGTGGGACTGTTGGAGGCGTTGAGCGCAGCAGTATTGGCGTTGATTGCAATTGTGCTGCCCCTGTGGGGGATTACGTTGGTGGCGATCGTGGGTTTTATGGCTTACCACCGTCTGGCGCGGTTATGGCAAAAGCGTCAGCAGCGTTTGGCGAAGTTGGAATATAACCATTATCAGTAAGTGAAATCCAGATTTAGATTGTGTCTGGGTCAGCAAACATGAATTTCTGTGATTTCTGTGAGTTGCTCACACAATGCGCAAAATCAGAAGATCCAACCCCAAGATTGAATTATGGATAGAAGCACAATCGAGCGGCAACATTTGCATGAGGCAGTTAATAATCTGCTAGATGCAGCTCTGGTTGAATTTGCTAGCTTTCGGGATTATCTTCGCTATAAGTTAGCTCATTAAACAGATCCTTCAAATTTTTTACTGGCAGTTGCAGGTTTAGGTAACTCGGGTCATCCGTCCCCATCACTGTGATTATTTTGAGCTATTGCCCTAAGCCATTGCCTAAAAGCAATTTGCACTTTTGCAAGCCCTACTTAGGGTCTACTGAAAAAGTCCTCAAAATTATCCTGGATGCTGTATGGCTTAAAAATTAAGGTTTCCATCACCTAGATTTCGGATTTTGACCTTGCACTTGCTGCGTCAGAAAAGTGTCTGAAGCCTTTGTTCTGTAAGCATCTCCGATTTTTTCGGCAAGCCCTAACTAAACACGAAAAACGGTGATCGATTGATACCCAGCCAATAGTCTACAAAGGCCTGTAGCATCTTCTTGAGATCTTGATTTCCCAAGGGCTTGACCATATAACCATTCGCACCTTGTTGATAACAGTATTCAATATCCTGTGGGGCCGCAGAGGTTGTAAAAACAATGATGGGAATCATTTTGAAGCGTTCATCTTGCTTGAGTCGAGCCAGTACCGTCCGGCCATCTGTGCCGGGCAAATTGAGATCGAGCATAATAATCGCCGGACGTTCAGGGGTTTCACTGCTTTGGTATCGACCTTCTTGATACATCAGATCTAAAGCTTCATCCCCCGTTTGGCAACGGTAAATTGGGCTTTGTACATCCATCTGCCGCATTAGCCGTTTGATCATCCGAAAATCAGCCGTATTATCTTCAACAACCAAGAGGGGCTCACAAGAAGTCTGGGTCATCAGAATCTATTAAATGTAAACTTTTGTTATGAATTGACCCAAAAGTTAACAGACTCAACTTCATGTCCTGCGGATACTAAAGATAATTTTTAGAAATCAGCCTTTATCGACTTGCCCCAAGTATTTAAGTACTACTTAGCATGAAGTGAAATGTACTGCCTTGCTCCGGTATGGACTCAACCCAAATCCGGCCCCCATGTCGCTCAATAATCTGATTCACGATCGCCAATCCCACTCCAGCACCACCCCCATATTGCTCCTGGGGATGCAAGCGTTTGAAGAGCTTAAACACAAGGGTTAAGTGTTCTGTGCGCATGCCAATGCCATTATCTTGAATATAGAAAATTGGAGAATGCCGCTCTGATGGCATCCGATATCCTACCTCTACCCAGGGGTCAGCCTGGAGATTGTATTTGAGGGCATTGCTGATCAGATTACGAAAAACCTCTTGCACTAGGGTTGGATCGCAATTGAGGGTAGGGAGCGATCGCGGCAGACGCAACTCAAAAGGGCGATCGGGACGACTGGCTCGGATCACTTCCACAGCATTCTGGAGCAATTCATTTAAATCTGTGGTTTGGCGCTCTAGTTTGGTCTGGCGCAGTTGTGAAATTCTCAACAGAGCATTGATCAGCGTTTCCATCCGCTGGGTGAAGGCTTGAATATCGGCAAGGTAATCTTGACCTTCCGTATCTAGCAGATTGCTGTAGTCTTCGAGCACAATATTGGCGTAGTTATAGATGCCCCGCAGCGGTTCCTTCAGATCGTGGGCAGCGGCATAAGCAAACGCCCCCAACTCCCGATTGCTTTGTTGCAACTCCAGATTGAGTTGAGCCAATTCTTCTGCTTTTCTGAACACTAAACCCACCAGAGCATTCCGCAAATCGAGGGCATTATGAATCTCAAACCCATGCCAAGTCTCAGCAGTGTGTCGGACGGTTTCTTGCCAACGGGCGAAGGAGTTACGGGGGCTCAGTTGCGGCTGACCCTGTGCATCTAGCTGAATTGATTCATTTGGGTTGCCGCCCCAGTTGACGGTTTGGACAATTTCGGGGCGAAACCAATAGATTTCATAGCCTTGTGCCTTGGCGATGCGGAGGAACAGTAAACCACTGCCTGTGGCAGTGAAATCGGCAGCGGCTGGGTAAACCTGTGCTAGAGACCGGGTTTGAAAAAGCTCATCCGGAATATGGACTGCTGCCCAGGTTCTTAGCGCCTGGATTTGCGCTAGGGATGGCGTTTGGCCCAATAAGGTCATCTCATCTCCGAGGCAAACAGCAGCCCCTTGGGCATTAACTAAATGCAGCAGGCGCAGCTCGGGCGTAAGCAGGGCATCGATAAAGTTGTCAGCGGTGGCGATCGCCTCGATCACATCAGAACTGAGTGTATGTAGCCGAGTCTGCTGAACCAGTTCAGCCAAGTGGAGTTTATTCTCAATTTCAGTTGCAGCAATTTGAGCAATCAGTTCACAAAATGTCCGCTGCTGAGGCGCTAGATATTTCGCCGTCGGATGATGACAAGTAATTAAACCCCAAAGAGTTTGGTCTTGGCACAGGGGGGCAATCAGCAATGCGGTCGCACCGATGTTTTGGTGATAGGTCACACAGCAGGGATCAACTTCTCGCAATGTCGAGCGTTGGAGATCGAGCGGTTCCTGGGTGGGAGAGTGTATGGCTGGCACAAGGGGAACCCAGGACGCCGTCATATCTGGAATAAAGCGCAGTTCTCCCATGCGGTACAGTTCCCTGGAGGCAGCGGGAATATCAAAAGCTGGGAAATGTAAACCCCGATAGGTAATCGGTTCACTCAAACATTGTTCAGCAACGACTTCCCCCGCTCCCTGCTGATCAAACTGATAGATCATAACCCGCTCAAATTCAGTGAGGCTCTGGATCTGGGCGACAACACTCTGGAATAAATCATCGAGATCCGTCGCCTGCTTCATCTGGGTCATCGCCTCACTGATCTGGAAGGGAATATCCACAGCACGGCTTGATGGTTTGGCCCCAGTCGGTTCAAGCTCAAGCACCCAACTGTCGGCGGTTTGATAAATCGACCCTTGAAATGGAGGAGATTGGTTAACGAACGAGAGGGATACCCGAGTCCGTTGCTCTGGCCGCTGGGGCAGATGGTCACGGAACGCTTGGAATTGGACGGCATCTAAGAGGTCACAGAGCGATCGCCCCAACAGTTCCTCAGGTGCTAACCCCAAATGAATTGTGGTGTTAGCACTGACCTGGAGAATCTCAAACTGAGTGGTTTCTAGAACCAGCAAAAACCCGTGGGGTTGAATACGATGAATTGCATCAGGCGGGTGTTCTAGATGGTTAATCTGCTGGGCTAGGGGGATGTCAAGCTCATTCATCACAGAATTAGTAAGCGGGGCTCTGTGCCATCGGGCGTGACATGCAAGATCTTGTCGATTGCTCCTTGATCATACCGGAGGAAACTCGGTTTTCAAGGGCGATGGGGGACTGTGAGCAGTTAGATTGTCACTCATCAATGATGACGTGGTTTACAGCCCTGCTTTTGTTTGTGGGGTCGGGTGCTCTGTCGTCTGTCCCATCAGATGTCTGGTGTTAATTGGATGACTTCGCTTTGGGCCAAGCCCAGCGATCGCGCCCTAAAAATGCAAACACACCGGCCCCCACCATCAGCGCAATCTCCCGCTTCACCGCTTCTAAACCCCAATACAAATCCCCCATCTCAATAACCGTTGAGCCCACCACCATCAGTAGCCAGATCGCAACGATCGCAGCCGCCAACCGTGTCGCGAACCCCAAGCCCAGAGCCACACCCAACAACAACACAATGCCAATTGGAAGCGTGCTATTGAGCGGATTCGCCATTGCTCCAGTGGTGAAAAGCGCGGAGGCAATTAAGGTATAGCTTAAGCCTAACCGCACCAGCAGCATTGCCCAATCTCGGCGGAGCAAATCACCGTTGGTATCCCAAGCGGCTGGGCCAGTGAGGGCGATCGCCCCGCAAAACGCCGCCAGGGCCAGATCCCGGCTAAGGCTAATGGCCCCCACCATCGGATTGGCGATCGTAAATAACCAGAACATCCACCCCACCATCAGGTTGAGCATCGGAGTATGAGCGCCCCAAACCAGGTTCATGACCCCCATGACAATCTCTAGCCAGCCCTGAATTTGGAGAAAACGCGCAATGGTCAGGCCCAGGCGTTGGGTAATCTGCTGGGCAAAAAACGCAGAGATAAAACCCGTTTCTGGGTCAAGATAGCTCTGGGCCAAGCCTTGGGGATCAGCCGGAAAGGCCAGTTTAATACCGCCCAAGATAAACACCAAACTCAGGCTCCAGCGTAATGCAGACATTGCCAGCATGGTTTGGGAACGGCCAGACTGATGCCAATTTTGCTGGGGCGCGAGAGCAACCAAACGGCTAAATCGCTGCCAACCCAAGCTTAAGAGGAGCGATCGCTCCATCATCCAGAGGTTAAATTGCCATTGGCTAAGGGCTTGAGCTGCCGCGATCGCAGGATTTCGGAGCTGATTCCGACGTTGAGGGGATCGGGTGCGGGGGGAGGAATTTGGGGACGGATGATGAGGGTCTAACGATTGCTCAGGTAGGGTATAAAGCCAGGTTTCAATGGCCCCCAGATCATCATAGGTTTCAATACCCCGCTGAAATTGCACCGTTTCAGGAAACTGTAAATCTTGGGCAGCAGCGGCTGTAAGCAAAATGTATTGACGGGCTGCCACCGAATTCTTGAGCAGACGATGGACAATAATCACATCCGGGCCAGAGAGTTCCTCAAAGCGATCGAGCTGATAAAACAAGGCCTCGCCGCTATGGGCAACGATTTTGAGCCGGAGGGCGGCCAAATTGCTGCAAGCGGAACAATCGCAGGTGCTGCGGTGATAGAGTTCCTTGAGTTTTGCCATAAAGGCGGCCATAAACGCCAAGAGTTTTGGCCCCAGATCGTGCAGACTCATCGGATGCTCACTGGCATTGCCAAGGCGATCGTCCTGCTTGAGACAATACATAAACACCGCATCGCCTTCCAGTTTGGCAATCTCTAAGGGGATTTTGGCCTGTCTCAAAATCGAGCGCATCAACTCGCTGATAATGATTTGGCTATGGAGCAGGGATTCCCGGTTGCCGAGCATAAACCGGGTGTAACCACTGATGTCTGCAATGATTAAGATGGCGGATTGAGGCGTTTGGGGGAGTTGTCCCTGGAGCAGTTGCATGGTGCTAGCCGCTAAATATTGGGTTTATTGAGGTGTTAGGGGTGGAATGCACTGGGTTTCTCTTCAGTATCCACTGTTCATTGATGAAAATGCGGAGAAATGGGCTGGTTTGCCATTGTAGAGTTGGAGAGCGGATCGGCCCTTGGTAAAATTGGTGCTTGTGCGCCCAAACGGGTGTGCCTCCCTCCGCAGATCTCTGCGTCCTGATTGGCCGGAAATGGGGGAGACTGGATGTGAGCGATGAACCTTATCAAACCTGAACGTGAAATTAGAACAGATTTTTCAACGACCGGATCCTGTCATTGGTGTGGTTCATCTGCTACCGTTGCCCAGTTCTCCCCGCTGGGGCGGTGATCTACGGCTGGTGATTGACCGAGCCGAGCAGGAGGCTACAGCCCTGGCTGCGGGGGGTGTTGATGGCATTATTATCGAGAATTTTTTTGATGCGCCTTTTGCCAAAGACCAAGTTGACCCGGCGATTGTGAGCGCCATGACCTTGATTGTGCAGCGGATCATGAGCTTGGTGATGTTGCCCGTGGGCTTGAATGTGTTGCGCAACGATGCCCACAGCAGTTTGGCGATCGCCACGGTCTGTCAATGTCCGTTTATTCGGGTGAATGTGCTCACAGGGGTGATGGCAACAGATCAGGGCATCATTGAAGGCTGTGCCCATGAGCTGATGCGCTATCGCCGGGAGTTGGGGTCTGAGGTGGCGGTGTTTGCAGATGTGTTAGTGAAGCATGCTCGACCGTTGGGCACACCCAACCTCGCGGTTGCGGTAAAGGATACCCTCAAACGGGGTTTGGCGGATGTGGTGATTCTCTCGGGTTCGGCCACGGGCATTCCCCCGAGCCAAGAAGATTTAGAGTTGGCGAGTGAGGCAGCCCAAGACGCGCCAGTTTTGATTGGTAGCGGTGCGGATTGGGATAATGTGGGGCAGTTGTTGCAAGCGGCGAATGGGGTGATTGTGGCCAGTTCCCTGAAGCGTCACGGTGATATTCAGGAGCCGATCGATCCGACGCGGGTACAGAGTTTTGTGGAGGCCGCCCGTCAACCATTGTTGGCTGGTGCGAATTAATAGGAGGGAGTCAAAGGTGGCGCTGCATAATTCCAACCTTCAGCTCCCTTCAACCCGCCACGATCGCAACGTCCCATCCCAACTACTACTCACTAAACGATCGCCGCGCGGGGTAAATGCCAGACCCGAAACCACATCCTCATGACCTGTTAGGGTGGTGATAAGTGTTCCCATCGGCATTTGCCAAAGCCGGATCGTGGCATCCCAACTGCCCGTCGCCATCAGTTGCCCCGTTGCATTGAAGGCGATCGCAGAGATCCGATCATCATGTCCCTCCAGACGACGGGGGTCAGTGCGGTTTTCTAGATCCCAAAGATAACCCACTGCATCATAGCCACCGCTGGCCAGCAATTGCCCTTGGGGATGAAATGCCAAGCTCAATGTCCCGCCATTACTGCGCAAGGAACGGAGCAGTTTGCCCGTTTGGCTATGACGTAGCCGAATCAGGGGCTCCAAACCACCACTAGCAAAGTAGCCTTGGTAAGGATGCATCGCCAGTGCAGTTACCTCTTTGCCATACCCTTTGAGCGTTTTCTGCCGCTTCTCTTGTAGATTCCAAAGCCGCACCGTGCAATCACGACTGCCGCTCACCAAAACTTGACCATCCCGACTCCAAGCCAAGCTCAATACGCGATCATGGTGCCCTTCCAAGACATTCAATTGCTTACCATACAACCCATTCCACAGGCGAATCTGGCCATCTGAACCAGCACTGGCGAGCACCTTACCTCGGGGATGCCAAGCCACAGCATTAACAATTTGTTGATGGCCATTCAATCGCTTCAACCAAGCCTGTTGCTCACGATGCCAGAGCAGCACCTGTTTACTGTTGTCTGCTGTCGCAACCAAGACCCCCTGGGGATGCAGCGCCAGCGATCGCAGATATCCCGACAGTTGAGTGAGGAGGGTAAAAGCGGGTGGGGTTTGAGTGGGCGGTTTAGACGATGGTTCAGGTTCTGGACGAGACGCTGTTCGGTTCGGGGCCCGCGGCGCG
>JAAHHN010000126.1 GCA_010672165.1 Spirulina sp. SIO3F2
TGGTATGAGCCAGACTTTGACAATGGTCAGCGGGGCATGCGCTGGTTCAGCGCAACTGTTGCGCCGATTCCGGGTCAACAGCAGTTTGCTTATACAGTGATGGACATTACTGAGCAACGTCAGCAGGCAGAATCCCTCCAGGCGGCTCAAGCCGAACTGCTCACCTCTACCACTCAGCTTGATGAGCATCGCCAGGAAATGATCAAGCTGGCCGAGCTGAATGACTTTTTACAAGCTAGCCGTACCCAGGATGACGCAGTTGATGCGATTACGGAGCTGGTTTCGCCCCTGTTTGCCGATTGTTCCGGGGCTATCTATGTGCTCAACGAGACAGGCAATCTTGAAGCCATTACCCATTGGGGTGAGCATTTCAATAGCAAGCTGCTCTTTGCCCCCACCGATAGCTGGGCGATTCGGCGGGGTCGAATCCATTGGGTCGATGCTGACCACCCCCGCTTGTTGAGCGATCATATTGAGCGTAATGCTGAAACGATTGAAGCGCTAAGTGTGCCGATGATGGCGCATGGCAAACTGCAAGGGCTGCTGTATCTCACTTCTCCCACACCAGGGCTGATCAATGAAGACAAGCGCAACTTTGCCCAAACGGTTGCGGAGCAACTCGGGGTTTCTCTGGCCAACGTGGGTCTACGCACTGACCTCAAAGCCGACCCAGTCCATGATCTGCTCACAGGTCTGTTTAACCGCCGCTACTTTGAAGAAGCCCTAGAGCGTGAGGTCTATGGTGCAGCGCGGCAGACGCGCAATCTGGGGGTGGTGTTGGTTGATATCGACCATTTCCGGCAGTATAACAATACGTTTGGCCATGATTCTGGCGATATTGTGCTCAAGACGTTGGGAGGCTTTGTCCGCCGTACACTCCATAGCAACGATATCGCTGCTCGTTACGGTGGTGAAGAGATTGCTCTGTTAGTGCCGGATCTCTCCCGGGATGAGGTGCTATTGCGAGCGGAGCAACTCCTCGGTGGCGTGCGTCATCTTCATTTTGAAGGCACGGAGCAAACCCTTGACCCGATCACGGTTTCTATTGGGGTTGCGATCTTCCCTGAAAACGGTATGGATTGGGAAGCGCTGGTGCAAAGTGCAGAAATGGCCCTCAGCCGAGCAAAGGTAGAAGGGCGCGATCGCATTGCTACTGTTCAAGGGTGAAAAACGAAAGATGAATGCAGAAGGATGAATATGTTAAGCCTGAGATAGATGATGCTGCTTCCCTTTATCTTTATTTCCTATGCCCCCCGTCATTACTCTCTCTCTCTACGAACAGGATTTTGTGCGTTGGACAGAACAAACTGCCAAACAGCTCAAATCCAGAGCTTTTGATGCGGTGGACTGGGACAACTTAATTGAGGAGGTAGAAGCATTGGGTCGCTCAGAACGGCGAGAACTACAGAGTCGTTTATTAGTTTTGTTTGAACATGCACTCAAGCGAGTTTATCTCCCGTTACCGCAAGAATTCAACGGTTGGGAGCGAACGATTCGAGGGCAGCGCATTCAACTGGAATTATTGCTGGGCGATTCTCCGAGTCTGAAAACGCGTTGGGAGCCTGCTTGCGATCGTGCTTGGAGTTTAGCACTCAAAAAAGTGCGCGGTGATTATCCACAAATCATTTGTCCAGACCATTGCCCCTTTGACATAGAACCAGATGTGTTACTGAATCAGGTTTTCTGGTCTGTTGAATCTGAGTAGTGGAATAAAGTGAGTGAGACCATTGGGTTGAACGAAGTGCTAGCCTAGAAGCGTGTATTCTCTAATTTCACCATGCTTCTCTCTACTACTGATACCCTGCAAAACCAAACTGTCACTCAATATCTTGGCGTCGTCACCGCTGAGGTGGTTTATGGCAGTAATGCGATCCGGGACTTTTTTGCCGGTATTCGGGATGTGATTGGGGGACGCACTGGGGCTTATGAAAAAGTTTTTGAAAAAGGTCAAAAGGATGCCCTTGATGAACTGGAAAAACGGGCTAAAAAGCTTGGGGCAAATGGGGTGATTGGTATTGAAATTGATACTGGCACAATTAACGTAGACGAGAAAGGGGTGTTATTGTTGATCACTGCAACTGGAACTGCTGTTAAGTTAAGTTGATGTTCAATCTGCTCCCGCTTCAGTTTTGGAAGGTTTGGTAAAACGTTGGGTAATAAAATTAAATGTCCAGCCTGTACGCCATGCCAAGGCTGAGATCGGGCTTTGATCGTGTTTATACGCGGCTGCAGTGAGTTCTTGGGGATTCACGCCGATATGTTGGCACAGCTCATCAAAATTGAGTTCTGTTACTTCCCGCCGCTCGACGATTGGCGCGTCTGGGGTTTGAAATACAGAGGGCTTGGCTGTCGGTTTAATGGGGGACTCAACTGACGTCTCAACTAATGGTTGAGGTTCTGATTGAACGAATGCTGGCGGTGCATTAGGCATGGGGTCTTCACTGCCTTCAGTGCCTGCATCAACGCTCTCTTCTTCTGGAATGCTGATATCAGGCTCGATATCATCTGGCTCACTCTCATCTGGCTCAAACCTATCAGGAAGCGCATTGGGTGTTGCGGTTAATGGGGTTTCAGTCTCAACTATTGGCGTTGTTTGTTCAGTCGGTTCTAATTCCTGAGTAGGTTCAATCGGTGGCGTGGCGGGTGGCTCTGACGTAGGGGCGATCGCATCAAAGTCTGCAATAGGGTCTTCAATTGGCTCTGGCTCTAATAAATCAGCGAGTTCCTCAGACGTTAGCTCCACCATTGGCTCTGATTCTGGCTCTGGGGCAACCACAACCACCAACTCTGGTGCAGGAGCAGGTGGTAACGGAATGGCATCAGAATCAGGGAGCGGTGTGGGATGGTGTTCGAGTTGATCCAGGCGCTGGTGCAAGCGCTCAACCGCTTCCAAAATATCGGTGTTGGAGGTTTGGGGGGCATTGAGAGCTTCTGCCAGCAGCTGACCGACCAGAGCAAACCGATTGATGCCGCGCCTCTCTGCTTCAGCATCCAAACGAAGCAGCAAGTCTTCGTTGACTTCTGTGGAAATGGTGTAGTTTGGCTTCGCCATGCACGCATGATGACCGCAATACTCCGGCCACAATCAACCCGCGATCGCAGTGTAACTCAGAACAGTGAGACTACAACTGTTTTGCGAAGCAAAAGTCATCCATGATGAAACCACTGCCAATGTCCGTTTGTACTGACCCCAAATTCTCAAAGCCCAGTTTCTGATAGGCTGCGATCGACTGGGCATTATGCCGATTGACGGTCAGGGTAATTTGAGACTTACGGTTGTCACGGGCTAATTGCTCAATGCAATCCATCATTGTGCGCCCCCAACCCTGACCGCGTCGGTCGGATCGAACATAGATTTTGCTCAAGAATAAGGTCTCTGCTCTTGGCTGTACTGCAAAGTAGCCGATCGCGCTCCCTGTAGTTTCGACCAGATAGTAAAAATATCCGTCCTGCTGGACTTGCTCGGCGATCGCAGCAGTTGACTGAAACCGACTCAGCATATAGTCCACCTGGGCGGTGCCAATGATGGGGGTGTAATGCTCAGTCCAAATCGTGCGGGCGAGGGCCGCGATCGCCGCAAACTGTTCTAAAGTGGTCGCCCGAGTGAACATCCCCCTCAACAAAAATCACATCAAAACCATTATCTTATCGGTGTTCTAGAAGATCCCCCAGAGAAATACGGATGACAAGCAGAATGCCTATTACGATAGTTTATCCTGGCTGGATATCAACAATCCAGGGCGGGCCAAACGCCCTGGATTTGTTGATATGTTTAAGCACTACGGCTCGTCACTTCGAGCAGATGATAACCAAACTGGGTCTTCACTGGGCCATGCACCGTGTTCAGTTCCCCTGTAAAGACAACTTGATCAAACTCCGGCACCATCTGACCCTGGCCAAACGTTCCCAGATCGCCGCCCTGACGGCCCGATGGACAGCTTGAATGCTGTTTAGCAACTTCAGCAAAATCTGCCCCTGCAAGAATCTCTTGCTTCAGGGCTTCACATTGTTCTTGAGAGCTAACGAGGATATGACGGGCGCTGGCTTGCGGCATGGAAATCTCCAATAGATGAGAGGTAATCCTAGCATACGAGATGAGTTGAGAGCAGCCGAGTTGATTATCGGCGCTCTCCGCGAGTCCGAAGCGTGGAACTATAGAATTTTCCCGCAAGAGTAATGGGATGAAGGTTGGGCGTTTAACCGATGATAAATCCTAAAATTGGGTGAAAAAGCAGTGCCTATCTTGACGACTATTCACAGCTTTTTCATAAGTGTGCATTAAACTGAGGGGTCAAGCAAAAATGACGATCTTCTCTTGCAACATTGCCTTGAGAGCTAGCTGGTGCATCGATTGAACAATTTGACTTAGATTGAGTGCAGGGTTGGAAATGCTTTCGTACTCGCAGGCGTTATCACCGACCTCTCTCTTCTATCCAGATTATTCTCTAGGCAAGCTTTACCGACAGCCTTCGTCTGTCCGAATTACACAATTGCTGCTCACTCTCATTCGCCATGTATGACTTAACTCTCGTAATGCCAGACATCCTTCTTGCCTGGCGAGTGAAGTTCACCTTTGATTTTTTGCCTTGTGTCAACATCCTGGTTACAAGTCACTGATGACTTTTTTGAACCCAGATTCTATTGCAGTCGAACCCCTACCGACATCTAGCCAGACCTTCACGCCCTTAGAGTGTTTGGTAGACATTCAACAGTTGCTCCAGACTCATGCAGCCTGGCGCGATTGTGCAATGGAGATTATGGCAAGAGTTGGGACACTTTTAAACAGTCACAGTGTGGCGTTATATGCACCAAATTGGCTGGGGGACTCAACATCAGTTTTGGATTTAACACAGCTTTGGCTGCCAGATGATCCTGCGTTGGGAAACAACGGAGGTGAGTTTGACAATATAGCCAATCGGATGCCAACGAGCGTAACCCTATCAACACCGTTGCGTCGTTTGCTCACCCAATCCGAGATGATGAATCTGACGCCGCAATTGGATTGCCCCAGCTCGTGGCGATCGCCCTACGGCTACCTCTTACCCCTCAACAGTAATGGTCAGCTTGAGGGGGCAATGATTGTCGTGGTTCCTCAACCCCTTGCCTCTGAAGCACTCACATTTTTAGCGGGAGTGTATCACACCATTGTGCTTAAAGGAGAGCAGGAACACCGGGCAGCAGCGTTGCAGACCTGTGAGGAACGGTATCAACATTTGGTTGAAACAACGAATGAAGGGGTTTGGATCATCGATCGCCAATTCCAAACCACGTTCATCAACGCTCACATGGCCAAACTGTTGGGCTATGCCCCCCACGAGCTGCTGGGACGAAGCCTCTGGGATGCCATTGCAGTGGCGCACCGCCAGCAAGCTAAAGTGCAATTCTTTAATCTCCAGCCCGATCAAACCCAGCAATGGCAGCTCCAATTGCAAAACCATCAAGGCGAACGGATTTGGGTGCTGATGTCAGCGACTCCTATGATCTCGGAAGCGGGCGAAGAAGAAGGGATGGTGTTGATGGTGACAGATATCAGTTCCCAACGTCAGGCTGAACGAGAGCGCGATCGCTTTTTTTATCTCTCTGCTGATCTGTGCTGTATCGCTAATTTTGAAGGGTATTTTCAGCGCCTTAACCCTGTGTGGTCTCAGGTTTTTGGTTACACCTTAGATGACATGCTCAGTCAGCCCTATCTGAGCTTTGTCCATCCTGATGATCAAGCAGAGACCATTGAGCAGGGTCAACAACTTGGGCAAGGTGTGCAATGCGTTAATTTTGTCAATCGCTACCGCTGTGCTGATGGGTCTTATCGGTGGTTGGAATGGAATGCGGTGCCCTATCACCAAGAAGGCCACATCTACGCTGTCGCCCGCGATATCACTGAAGCCAAGCATCTAGAAGCAGCCCGCCAAGAGAGCCGACAGCGTTTGGAGGCAGCGCAAAAAGTTGCTCATGTGGGCGATTGGGAGATGGACTTGATCACGGGTCAAGTGACCTGGTCTCAAGAGTTATTCCGCATTTTTGATATTGATCCACAAACCCAAGTGGATCAACTACCGGAGGTTCATTCCTCAGCTGCCATTTTCCAAAATCAATATTTGCAGCAAATTCATCCAGACGATCGGGCTCTGGGTCAAAACGCACTTCAACAATCGATTATTAATGCCGAGGCTTATGAGATTGAGCAGCGCATTATTCGACCCAACGGAGAAATTCGACATCTCTTGATGAAAGGCCAGCCCCGCCTGAATGACCATGGCCAGGTGATTCGCGTTTTTGGCACCGCAATGGATATTACTGAACTCAAACAGGCAAAGGCGGATGTTCAAGCCCGTCTGGAACGAGAACAGCTAGTGGCCAAAATTTCCACCCAGTTTATGCATCTTGACCATCATGAACTGGGCATTGGGATTCAAGATGCCTTGGCTCAGGTCGGCACATTACTCGGCGTCGATCGCTGTTATGTGTGTCAGCTCGACAATGACATATTTAATTGTATTTATGAATGGTGCGTCGTTGAACACCTTTCAATTCGCGCATTATGTCAACGGGTTCCGCTCACCCACCTGCCGTTTCGTAAAAAACAGCGGCAATGGTCAGCTCTGCAAATCACAGATACGCGACAGCCACCTGCAAATGCAGTCACCCTGAAAGAGTTTTGGCAACAGCATCATATTACCGCTGACTTAAAAGTTCCCTTGGTGGCACGCGGGGAACTGTTAGGCTGTTTGTCTTGTAATATGACAACCGGCCCAAGGCAATGGACAACCGACGAAATTACCTTGCTGCGATTGGTGGGAGAAATTTTGGCCAATGCGTTGGAGCGTCGTCGGGCAACCCGAGCACTGGCGGAGAGTGAGGAACGGTTTCGGCAATTGGCGGAAAACGTGGATAGTGTGTTTTGGATGCAAGATGTCCAAACCCGTAAGTTGATCTATGTCTCGCCAGCCTATGAGCAAGTGTGGGGTCGCAGCCGCGATGAGTTGATGAATCCTGATTTTCAGCTTCTCTCTACAATTCATCCCGATGATCGCCAGCACATGCTCAGTTTGTTCCGGCGTGTGATGGATAAAGAATATGACACGGAATACCGTGTCCTGCATCCTGGTGGCAAAATGCGCTGGATTCATGACCGTGCTTTTCCGGTAAAAAATGCGGCTGGGCAGGTCTATCGCATCATTGGCATTGCTGAGGATATCAGCGATCGCAAACGCACTGAAGAAGCATTGCATGTGCTGATTCAACAGACGGCTGCCCTAATTGGCAATGAATTCTTCCAAGCCCTGATTCAACATTTAGCCCAGGTGTTGCAAGTGCAATATGCCTTTATTACGCGCTGTGTAGATCAGCCCCCAACCAAAGTTGAGACTCTGGCTTTTTGGATGGGGACAACCTTCACAGATAACTTTGCCTACGATCTCAAAGACACACCGTGTGAAAAGGTGATTTATGGGGACACGTGCTTTTATCCTCAAGATGTCCAGCAAGCCTTTCCCGATGATCCAGATTTGGTGACGCTCAATGTCGAGAGTTACGGTGCTATGCCTCTGTTTGATACCAATCAACAGGTGTTGGGACATTTAGTGATTATGGACAGTAAGCCCTTAACCGATGTACGGCTGCCGCGCCTGATTTTGCAAATGTTTGCCGCTCGGGCAGGGGCAGAACTAGAGCGCCTGCAAAATGAAGAAGATCTCCGCCAAAGTGAAGAGCGTCTGCAACTGGCGATCTTGGGTAGCAATATGGGTCTCTGGGATTGGCATTTACCCAGCGATCGCACTTACTTTAATCCCCAATGGAAACAAATGTTGGGCTATGAACCAGAAGAACTGCCCAGTGCCTATGAAGAATGGCACGCCCGAGTGCATCCTGAAGACATTGACCAAGCCTTGGCCCTGCTCAAAACCCATTTAAGCGGTGAGACGCCCATTTACCAAGCTGAATTTCGGATGTTGCATCGTGCGGGCCATTGGATTTGGGTGTTAGCCCACGGCAAGGTGGTGGAATGGGATGAGGCACAGAATCCAGTTCGGATTACCGGGACGCACCAAGACATCACCGAACGCAAAGCGATTGAACGCATGAAGGATGAGTTTCTCTCGGTGATCAGCCACGAACTCCGCACACCGATGACGTCGATTCACGGGGCGATTAAACTCCTAGAGACCGGAAAATTAGGTGAGTTCAACCCCCAAGGGCAACAAATGCTGACCATTGCTGCCAACAATACCGCACGTCTGAGTCGCTTAATTAACGATATTCTCAATCTTCAGCGGCTAGAGTCGGGACAGTTCAGCTTGAATTGTCAAGTCTGTACAGCTAAGGAGCTATTAAATCAAAGTATTCAGGCGATCGACTCCATTGCAACCGCCGAACAGATTCAATTACAGTTGCTAACGCCTGAGCCTGAGCTGGAAATTTGGGCAGATCCAGACTATTTGATGCAAGTCTTTACTAATCTGCTCAGCAACGCGATTAAGTTTTCACCGTCTCAAAGTACAATAGAACTAGTTGTATTTCGCCAAGCTTCCCATTGTTGTTTTATCGTGCGCGATCGCGGTCGCGGTATTCCAGCCGATAAGCTGGACACCATTTTCAATCGCTTTCATCAAGTAGATGCCTCAGACTCACGTCAAAAGGGTGGCACAGGACTGGGTCTGGCTATCTGTCGCCATATTGTCCAGCAGCACGGCGGCCGCATTTGGGTTGAGAGCGAGGTGGACGTTGGCAGCAGCTTTTACTTCACCTGTCCCCTAGCATCGGAGTGATGATGACGTTAATCTATCGTTTCTGTCGCGGGCTGCTGCTCTGCTGCTTAGGACTCGGCTTGGTTGGCTGTCAGGTCGCAATTCCCCATTATATTGATCCAATCGGAGGGTATGGTTTTGACTATCCGGCGGGCTGGGAAGCTGTTGAAGTGCGTGATGCTTCGCCTGGAGTGATAGTGGTGTGGCGCGATCGCCTTGACCCTACTGCCAATCTCAGTCTGATTGCGAATCCCACACCGGATGATGTCTTGGCAATTACCACCCTTGGGACACCTACGGACGTGGGCTATCGCTTTTTTAAAGAGCAAACTGCACGCCTAAAAGCGGCCCAGAGCGGACTGCAACTCAAGTTTCTCGGAGCAGAAGCACTCCAGAAGGGCATTACCCCCTATTATCAACTAGAATATGCGGTCACTTGGCCCGATGGTCGCCAACGTCACAACTTGGCCAGTGCAGTGGTACAAAATCAACAATTGTTTACCTTTAATTTGGTGCTTCCTGAACGTCGTTGGCAGCAGCAGCCCCAACAATGGCGAGCAATTGTGACTTCGTTTGAGGTTTTTTAAGTCATCCGAGAGTGAACAATCTTTTTCTTTTGAATCAAACTCTATTCATTGTCATATTCAAGATACACAATAAACCACTTTCCCTTGATTTTCTTGAGTTCATAATAGCTCACATCTTGGTTGTATTCACGATCGCAAATTACACCACGATGGGTGGCGATCGCATGATTCTTATTGACCTCAATGACCAAATCAACCAAATCCATCGAGTTACATTTGTTGTCTGTCCAAAACTTCAAATAGCGGTCTTTAATCTCATCCCAACCTTCATAAGCTACATCATCTCGGGGATTCCGGTTTGTCTCTCCTTTGTCTAGCAACACGGCATCTGGCGCATAAATCGCAGCCAAAATGCCAATATTAGCGTTTTGTGCTGCTTCCACCTCGGTTTGAATCACCTCAAGTACGGCTTGCTTGGCTTGGCGCAAATGGGAATCTGCAACCCGGGTGTTTTGCGACCAAACTAATAGAATAACTGCCAGACAAAAGGAAGAAATACTCGCGACACGATCGAGTCGATCGAGTGTCTTGTTTTGAATATAACCACGAGTACTTAACCACCATAATAAGGTTGCAAGAATCGCCAGAATGCTGGCAACAACAATATTTCTCATAAGCCGTTAGACTTTGTACTGGAAAGGAATGACAACCATCAACCCAACAAGTTCAGGGGACGCTGCCCCGATTATCTCGCATCCTTGCGGTGCTTCAAGCCGATCACGCAGGAACAAGCATTTTTGTTAAGCTATGTTAAGCAATGCCCCAAGGGCACTGACAAGAACTGGCTTTGGAGGTTGAGATGGCAGCCCGAACAACACGAATTGGGATTTTAGGTGGTGGGTTTGGTGGTCTTTATACTGCCCTGCGTCTCAATCAAATGGATTGGGGGATGGATGGACGACCAGAAATTATTCTGATTGACCAGCGCGATCGCTTTGTGTTTCTGCCTCTACTCTATGAGTTGATTACCGACGAGCTACAAACCTGGGAGATTGCGCCCCCCTACGAAGAACTGCTCGCCAATACAGGTATTCAGTTTTGCCAAGCGACAGTTATGCAAATAGATGTAGTAGAGAATGTTGTGCATCTAGCCGAGCAACCGCCTCAAAAATTTGATTCCCTCGTCCTTGCCCTTGGTGGTCAAACGCCTATCCCCGATATTCCCGGTGTCAAAGAGCACGCACTGCCCTTTGCCACCATCCGTGATGCTTATCGTCTTCTAGCTCGACTTCGACAGCTTGAGCAGTCTGAGCGCGAATCCATTCGTGTGGCGATTGTTGGCGGGGGCTACAGTGGGGTAGAACTAGCCTGTAAGCTGAGCGATCGCCTCGGTGAACGAGGGCGGATTCGGATCATTGAGCGTGATAGTGACATTTTGAAACAGTCCCCCGAATTCAACCAAAAAACGGCGAAGGCAGCCCTGAGCGATCGCCAAGTTTGGCTGGATCTCGACACCACAGTAGAGTCGATCGCTGCGGATTCCCTGACGTTACGCCACGCCGATCAAGTTGATGCAATCCCCGTGGATCTCGTCCTTTGGGTCGTAGGAACCCAGAGTAGTGAGCTAATTCGAGCGTTGCCAGTGCCGCAAACAGAGCAAGGCTGCATGCAAACTACGCCCCAACTCCAAGTTGTTGACCATCCCCACCTTTTTGCTCTAGGGACAACCGCCACCTGTGCCGAGCAGCCTGATCTCCCCAAGACCGCCCAAGTGGCAATGCAGCAAGCCGACTATTGCGCCTGGAATCTCTGGGCAACTGTGTGCGATCGCCCCCTCCTACCTTTTAAATATCAACCCCTCGGTGAGATGCTCAGTTTGGGGACAGACCAAGCTACTCTCTCTGGCTTGGGTCTAGAGCTAACTGGGCCATTAGCCCATATTACTCGGCGGCTGGTTTATCTCTATCGTTTGCCAACTTTGGAGCATCAACTGGCTGTGGGTTTTAATTGGTTGACTCGGCCGGTGGCGAACGTCTTGAGTGCTTGGCGTTAAATATTGTAAAAGGGTTGATCGACACACCTCGCGTTACGATCTGGTGACAGACGCTAGAATTGTGGCCCTAATCTTTCGCAAAATAAAATAGGATTGCTATTGATCCCTAGATGTTGGCCCCACAGGTTGGCCAAGTTGACCTTATGTCTAAACCCCCCCAATCTAAGCCACAGGTTATTTTTCTGGATGCAGTGGGCACTCTGTTTGGGGTGCGTGGTTCGGTGGGCAACATTTACAGTCAGATCGCCCAAGAGTTTGGTGTGGTGACAGCCCCGCAAGCCGTCAATCAAGCGTTCTATGCCAGTTTTTATGGGGCAAAACAGCCCCTTGCCTTTCCAGGTGTCCCCTTAGCGGACATTCCTGAGTTGGAATATCAGTGGTGGTATGCGATCGCAGAGCACACCTTCAAAACCGTCGTGGTTGTGCCCACTGAAATTTTAGAAGAACGGGATGCTGAACTACGGGAGCAAGATGTGGCGGCATTTTTACACCAAGCTGATGGTGACGCGTCGATCCAGCGGGGGGTTTTTGAGCAGTTTGAAGATTTTGCAGCGTTCTTCGATTATCTATACGGTTATTTTTCGCTGCCCGAAGCCTGGGAAGTCTATCCTGATATTCCCCCAACCTTAGAGAAGTGGCGTCGAGAAGGAGTTGATCTCGGCATTATTTCCAACTTTGACTTGCGGCTCCATGCAGTTTTGGAAGTGCTTGGATTGCGGAAGTACTTTAAAACCATTACCCTCTCGTCCGTTAATGGTGTTGCCAAACCTGACCCCAAAATCTTTCACGAAGCCTTGCGCAAACACCATTGCGCTCCCAAGCAAGCATGGCATATTGGGGATAGTGTTGAACATGACTATAAAGGCGCTAGGGCTGCGGGTCTCAAGTCTTTCTTGCTCAAACGGTCTTAATTGCTAATCCTTACTATTTGCGCGGGAGTCATCACCATTGGATTCAGCCAACAACCAAAAAATTCTCGGCTACTTTATTGAAGAAGCCCGTGAGCACCTTGAAACGCTGGCTCAGGGGTTAATGGATCTGCCCAAGGTGATTGGTGATCCAGAGGAAATTAATGAGCTGTTCCGCGCAGCACACTCGGTCAAGGGGGGCTCAGCAATGCTGGGCTATAACAGCATCCAGCGCACTGCTCACCGCCTCGAAGACTGCTTTAAACTGCTCAAAGAACACGATATTGCAGCGGATACCCGTTTAGAATCTCTGTTCCTTAAGGGCTATGACACCTTGCACACGCTGATTGATCGATTGGAAGGGCCGTTTGGGCTACAAGATGAAGAGGCGAATCAAATCACCAGCGCTGCTGAACCGGACTTTGCAGAGCTGGAAAATTATCTCCATCACTTGATTGATGGGGATAGCTCGGAAACTGCAACCTTAGTGCAAGCGCCAGCCCCCCGTTTTGCACCCCCTACGGCAAAAACGGAAGCAGCACCATCCCCAACACCTGCTGCTGCGCCAGTTCACAGTCTAACGCCCCAACAGACTGAACTCAGTCGCCAATGTCAGACGCTGCTTAAGGAAATGCTCGCGTTGTTTCAGCAGACAGCCAATGGCAAAAGTCGGAAAGAGCTACAGCGGCGTTGCGTCCGCCTCGCTAAGCTTGCGCCCCAGGTCAAACCTTGGCAACGCCTCACCAAAGCCTGTCACCAAGCGGTGGGGAATCCTAAGTTTGCCTATAAAACCCTAGCGCCTGTGGTGATTCAGGATCTTAAGCAGGGCAGCGATCGCCTCGTTTTAGACCAAACTCAAGACATCACCCCTAGCGATGGCTTGAAAAAACTAGCCCAAGCGAAGACTGCCCAAGTTCTGATTCCCGTTGACCCGAAAGCTGCGGCTAAAGCCCTCCGTCAAGTCTTTGATAAGCAGCAATTGTCACAACTCGCCAAGTTATTGGCGAAAGCTTAAGCACAGCCTTCTACCAACATGAATGGAGCATTATGCTGATCAGTCGTGGCCTTTTAACCCTTCTCAGTTGGGGCTTACTTTTCGGGTTGCTCTGGCAATTGTTCCGGGCGGCTCAGGCGGCGATCGCTGCCGCCCAACACATGCACCAAATTCCCTGCACCCGTTGTCAGTTTTTTACATGGGACTATCGTCTCAAATGCACGGTTAACCCGAGTGAGGCGAATACCCCGAGCGCGATTGGTTGTCGAGATTTTCAGTCTTGATTTCGATCGGTTTGAAGGGTCAATTGGGAATGAACTCATAGTCTAAGGCCAGTACCTCAGCCACAATTGGCTTGATTTGAGTTTGGACAATCACTTGATGGGCAGGGTGGGCTTGGTAAGCGTCTAGGGCGGTACGATCGGCCAAGCGGACAACGAGACCGTGGGTGAAGCCTTGGGCACGATTGCTAAAGTTTTCACCACAGGAAAGGGCGACAATCTCTGTAATTTGGCGGGGCATTGCACCAAGGGCTGTCATTACTGAGGCGATCGCCTCAGGTGCAGCAGTGGGTTGCCATTTGAAGAGCACAATATGTTCAATCATGGAGGTGGTTCTGTTGCTAAGGTTGTTTGTAGTTTAGGGTGTTGAGGCTCAATCTATGCATAGCTGAGAGCTTTGTAGGCTGCAACATATGGGCTGCTTAGTTGCAAACCCCATGTATCGAACCGGAAGTTTTGCTTTATCCTGAGAGCAGACCAACGATCTCTGTACATTATATAAATCCGAGAGAATGGTAGAAATAAATCTGAACTGCGTTGGTGTTGAATCATTAAGTTAGGACAGGTAAAATAGGCGCGATCGCTTTATAGCGCAATGCCCAAAGCGATCGCCGCTTAAGTCAAAAACGGACAAGACTTCAAGGTTTATGAGTGAAACTGAGCATTCTCCCGGTCAAGCATTAAATTCGGCCCCAGATCCGGCTGCCGCATCATCCCGATTCGAGCAAACTTCAACATCTACTACAAGTGAGGCCAACACCTCAGTACAAGAGGCAGATTGGTTTACATTAGCTCGTAAACTCCGTCAGCGTAATCGGGAATTGCTCAAGCGGGTTGCTGACCTTGAGCAAGCCCTTGCCCAAATGCAAGAAGAATTGGATGGCGAAGCGCCGCGTCCCGCTTCTGTTGCTAGTCTGGGCTTGTTGCCACCGGATGCTGCGCTGCACAATGCCCAAACCCAAGTGGATACCTTGTGCAAAGAATTGGAGGAATCTCATAGTGTTGCCCAACGCCAGCAATTTTTGATTGAGAGCCTCACCCAGCAACTGGATGCCACCCAAACACAATTGAAGCATTGGGAACGGGAGCATTTAGCGGCGCAACAGCGTCATCACCAACAGGTTGAACTGCTCGCCCAAGCTACCGAAAATTCTCAAGTTCTAAATCGGCAGCTCGAACGTCAGCAAGCCCAGGCTGCCCAGTTTAAAACAACCCTTGCCGAATGCTTTGCCAAGGCTGAAGCCACGGCATCCGAGACGCCATCCTCCTCCTTGGCCTCTGCACCCTCAAAACCGTCCGTTCAACCGACTGCTGTCACGCCTCCTCCTATACCCTCAACACCAGCTCCTGCAACTCAGACCCCCAAAACGATTCAACCCTGGTCGGCCAATCACGCCGTCAATGACACCACAGCGACACCGAGTTGGGCAACGCGGCTGTTGGGGAGTGAGCAAGCTGAAACTCCCACAACTGCTACGAATATAGCTGCTAAGTCAGGGATTCAATCTCATTTACCCGTACCGCGCTCAGCACCAGCTGGAAAATTTGCCAACCTGCTGCTGCCAGCCTTCAACGATAAAACAGAAGCAGCACCTGCCCCCAAGATCTTGCGAGAACCGGCAACCCCAGTTACGCCAGTTGCGCCTCCCACGCTGAATCCACCCAGCCGAGCGCGGGGGTCGATCGCCGCTGTGGATTTGCCGACTTTTCCGCGGCAGCCCTAGTACCGAGAGGTAGAGTTCAGAGTTCGAAGTTCAGAGTTCAAAGTGCTTGTACAACAGGTATTCTGTGAATTTTGAATGGATGGCTTATTTATGCCGTTCTGTACTAGGAATATGCGCTTGAAAAACTTGCCCCTCAGCTCATATTTACTCTGGTGAGCAAGATGTTGGTACTACAGCTTATCCTTGCGATAGCTGTAGCACCAGCGTCTTTTGGGTCTGGAATGAATATTTTTGATCAGTTTGTTGTTTTGTGAAGGTGATGTAGACCGCCAGCTCAGGCTAACAAACTGTTCTTGAGCAGCGTTTTAAAGACGTTTGAGACCGACCTCTCAATAACGCTAGACCTAGGGCATTGGGAGGAATTCCAAAAAGATCCTGCTAACGTGCGGAATGTGCGTCTATCATGTTGTTGTGTTTGCAAACTCTTCTTCCCTTGGAATTGGGCTTACTGTCCAACCATTGCTATGCTAACCACTTCGCACTACCTCTCCACCCTAACCAATCCTGTAACTTCCCCTGGAGCGGGCATGTTGGTTGTCATCGATCCACGTGTCGCAGCCTTGGAACAGCTTATCACTGGGGTAAGAAGAGGTGCTCAAGTACTGGTACTGAATATTGAGCAGACTGCGATCGCCCAGATTACTCGCTTCTTAGCCCATCATCCTGGGTTTAAAAGTCTCCATCTAATTGGCCATGGGCAACCCGGTGCGATGCAAATGGGTGCAAGCTGGTTGGATCAAACTGAATTGTTGCGCCATGAGAGAGCGGTGCGCTCGTGGTCAGCATTCTTTGAGCCGTCTCAGTTCGATCTGTTGATCTACGGTTGTCAGGTTGCCCAAGGACAGCACGGTCGAAGCTTTCTGAAAACGCTCCATCGATTCACCGGAGCCAACGTAGCCGCAGCGAGTAGGGCGGTTGGTAGAACGTCGACGGGACAAAACTGGTCACTCGATCAGCAGATGGGGCAACCCGACACTCCCTTGGCGCTGAGTATCACTGCCCAAGACCAATATTCAGGTACGTTGGCAACCTTTAATGTCTCCACAACTACCGATCTGATCAACTCGATCCAGGCTGCCTTAACTAACTCTGAAGCTGACACGATCAATTTGGCGGCAGGGACAACATTTGATATCACCTCTGCTTTCACCACGGATGTGGGTGTGGGTTCGTCCTTTGTGACAACCGCAGTTGCGGGGCCCACAGGTTTGCCCATTATTCACGACACTTTTGGCATCACCATTCAAAGTGACACATCTGGCACAAGAGCTACCATTCAACGCAACAGTAGCAGTAACTTTCGGATCTTTGCTGTGGCAGAAAATGCCATTTTGAATCTAACGGATGTCATCATTAACAACGGTAATGCCGCTGATACCACAACTACCTTTGGGGATGATGGTGGCGGTCTACTCAATGTCGGTGGTACGGTCACAATTACAAACTCTGAAATCACCAATAACTCTGCCCTTGATGATGGTGGGGGTGTCCTGAACGTGGGTACCGGGAGTTCCATTGCCACGATGACCATTTCCGGTAGCACCATCTCGGGGAACCGTTCATCCTTTGAGAGTGGCAGCACCTTCAATGATGGGGGTGGGGGAATTGATAATGATGGGAACTTGCGATCGGGCGGGGCAGGCGCAACCCTCAACATCAGCAATTCAATCATTTCCAGTAACACTGCCACGAGTGGTTCCGGTGGTGGTTTACGGGCGTGGGATGGTGGCAACGTTACGATTACCAACACTCAAATTACCGGGAATGTGGGTGGGGATAATGGCTCAGGAACTGCCTATGGCGGTGGTTTAGGGGTTGGTTCCGAAAATGGGAATACACCAACCCTAACCATTACCGGCTCAACCCTTACAGGAAATACCGATAGCACCGGGGCCGCTGATGACTCTTCCGTCACAGGGAATATCTCCACCAGTGATATTTCGACCTCGGGTACATTTAGTGGCAATACGGTAGGAACCTCCGATGCTTTAGATCAGATCATTGAGGGAGCAGGGACATTTCAGGTTTCATTTGTTAATACTAGCAATGTCACCACAACCGTTACAGATGCAGCAGCTGGGGTTGATCTGGGCGATTTTGCAACCAATTCTAGCAATGCCATTACCGTTACTGTTACCAACAATGGCAGCAGTGCCATTACCCTATTAGATAACCCACCGCTATCCAGCGATAGTCGCTTTACAATCAGCACCTTTACCACCACCTCTCTGGCTGCCGGTGGGGGGTCAACAACGTTTACAATTACTCCGACTACCAGTACGGCGGGAACCCTTACCTCCACAATTCAGTTTGACACCAGCGATACAACGGGAACAGGTGGGATTAGCGCTGATGGGATCTTCAATTTTGATATCACCGCAGATGTCGTTAATGATCTCGCCGTCAGTAATGCCAGTCAGGGTGCTTTTACCTTGGGTAACACCAGTACAGATGGTCGAATTCAGCTTACGGTTCAGAGTTCCAGCCAAAGTCAAGTGGAAGTTCTCCAAGTTACCACTAGCTCTGGTGATACCTCACTCTTCTCAATTTTGCCCAACAGCTTCTTGCCCAGCGGTTTTGCCGCCAGCGATCAAACCTTTTTGTTTGATGTGAGTAGCCTAACGGCTGGATCGACTGTGCAATTTTCGGTCAATGGCCAGGCAATTAGTACGGCAACCACGGAACTCTCAACAGGGCGTTTTTCACTCCAGTTTGATCTCGATAACGACGGAGCAACCGATGATCTTTCGGTGATCGTTGACCAAGTTGCTACCGCGATTCCGACGGGGGCGGGAGGCAACCAGTCGAGCAGTACAGAAGTTATTGATCTTTCGAGTGTTAGCGGAGCGCAAACTGCCACCTTTACGGTCTACCGGGAAGCAAATTTTGCTAACAGTGTGGGGCTCTATCGAATTGATAATATCAATGGCACGGTTAACGGCGTGTCACCTGGCGATGCGAATTATGCCCAAACTGCCATTAATAACCGTGTTTCGGGTATTGAACTTGCAATTGGGAATCAACAAACGGGTACAGCCACCGGGAGCCTTGATGGTGGAGCATTATATGCACCCTTTATTGTGGTCAATTCGACCATTTCTAACTTCTTAAGTGGGAGTGGCGGTGAAGCCTTCTTTATCTACACCGCAGCCAATAGTGACAATACAGATCATATTGTGCTGCTGGGCGACAATACCTTCGGCTTTGAGGATTTGCTTGGTGGTGGGGACTTAGACTTTAATGATGTGGTTTTCAATGTCGTGATTGGCTAGCGTTGAAGGTAGCTAGAGCGATCGCGGCAGGGTAAATGCGGTGTTCTTGCTGCTGAATACGGGCATGAAGGGTTGCAGCAGTATCCTCTGGTAAGATCGGTACAGCCGCCTGCATAACAATCGGGCCACTATCCACTTCAAGATGGGCAAAATGCACCGTACAGCCAGTGACCTTCACCCCAGCGGCAAGGGCTTGCTCTACTCCTCGAATTCCTGGAAAGCTGGGTAAGAGGCTGGGGTGGATGTTTAGGACACGATCGCGGAACGCATCTAGCAGCACTGGGGTCACAATCCGCATCCAGCCTGCCATGATCACCCAATCTACTTGATGGGTGCAGAATGTTTCAACAATCGCTTGGTCAAGGGCTTCTCGACTAGGGTAATGGCGATGGTTGAGGAGCACGGCTGGAATTTTGAATGCAGCGGCGCGATCGGCGACTTTGGCTTTGGGTTTGTTGTAGATTAACACCTGAATTTTGGCGTTGAGCTGCTGCTGGGCGATCGCTTGGGCGATCGCTTCAAAATTACTGCCACTCCCTGAAGCCAACACGCCTAACTTCAAAGTTTGGGGCTGTGGAATAGTAGCTAGCTCCACAGCAGGCGAAACTAAAGCCATTGACGCATTCACGCTAGAATCGCCACCAGAAGCTGAAGTCATCATGTTCACTTAATTCCATGTCCAGATTCAATCCTACCGTTTGGCTTGACGATGACACCATTGCTGCTAGTTTCTTCTTAGCGTCTGTCCTATTGTTAATGGATAGCTTCTCTGATGGGATGGCTTATGGGCAGTCGATTTTGTGCCCTCCATTACCTCCTGAGTGGCGGTGGAATTGGTATTTCGCTGGCTCTTTCAAACTCAAGAACCCGTCATCCCTATGGTCGAGCTGTCTCTTTGACCAGAACAATATCCTCAACGCCTGAGAGTAAAATCTGCGGGTTTGCCTGAGCAGATGAAACAATATTCACCATCCCCGTTGCTTCGAGAGTAATTGCCGGATTAATCAGGGCATTGCGACCGCTAATGATGGTTTCGGTCTGAGCATCCCAGATTTGGGCCAACTTGTTCCGAATGGCGGTAAAGGTATCGGGATCAGTAAAGTTAATCAGGGTAAACGTGCGTTCAATTCCTTGGGTTTCGACCGCGATCGCATAGACATCAAACTTGAGTTGGGGGCTTTGGGGAAACTTGACGAGATGACCCGAAAGGGTGTGAGGTGTTTCGTGCCAAGCGAGCAGGGAATCCAAGACCTTGACTGGCTCAGGGGCATCGGTGTCGAGCCGCAAATGCGTTGGCTGACCTGGATAGCGCTGGATGGTGTAAGTCAGCTCAACGATATCACCCCGATAGAGGTTAGCAATGGCTGCTGTGGGGCGTTCCACAAAAATCGGAATTACCCCGTCTTGGTATTCCACAACCAAAATTTTGCCCTCGGCCGCAAGAGCATGAACTTTGGCGATGAGCTGAGTTTGGTTTTCAAGATCCGCAGGAAAGTCGGCGGTATAGTTATAGTCTGGGTAGTCCCGGAGTCCCGGCCAAGCTGCGAGCACATCAATGGCATCAATGACGAGGTGCGGTTGGGGGCTGGCGTTAGCGGTGGCGCGACCATGAATACAGACGCGATCGTGCCGATGCAGTCCATTCAGCGTTGTTTTGACGCTCTCGTTGGCAGGAATCAGAGAAAACTGTTGCCGATGGAAAAAGTTGCCCGGTTCTTGAATCGAGAGCACCGCTAAATTGAGCGGGGCCGCGACACCATGAATGCTGCCAATCAGACCAGTGGTTTCCAGTTCTTGTTCTAGGGCCTCTGGGTCAAGCGTTTCGTACGCCGCTTCGTGGTATTCACAGGTGGCCGCTTTTGATTCCTGGCCGCGAAGCATAAAGACTCCCAGGAAAATCCCCAAGCTCACCAGCGCAATTAAGGCAAATTTCAACCACCGCATCACCACAATACTCACTTTAAAAAACCTGTGTTGGTTGTAGCATAGGTGAGTAGGGTTGCGGGGTATGCAGCAATACGGTGCAAAGGGTTGTAGATAAACAGCGTATGTTCAATGAAGAATTACCGACGGAATTGATGCCTGTTGATTTGGGTGATGGGGTGATCGCTCAAGTTGAAGTGACCCAAACGGGTCGGGAAAAGGTCAACGCGGGCACGATGCCGTTTGACTCGGTGGGAAAGGCGATCACTAAAATTTCCCAAGTCATCGCTGCACCGATTCAAGCGGCAAAACCCACGAAAGCGACAGTGAAATATGGGTTGGCGATCGGGATTGAGCAGGGTAGTTTAGTGGCGGCAGTGGTGCGGGGGACTGGTACTGCGAATTTAGAAATTACACTGGAATGGGAGAATCCGCCTCAATCAGACGAGACTTCGTAGGGGAGGGTTTGGAACCAAACCATTGGTGTGAACTATAAGTGTAAAACCCCCGTATAAAAAGGTTGCAGGGTCTGCCAACACCCGACCCACCCCGTCTGGCATAGCCAGACAACCAGACCGCCCCTCCTGGGAGCTATCCGTTGCGCAAAAGTCGTTAAAAGTGAAGCGGGAAGGGGGTTGTGGAGGTCAAATGTGAGAAGATAAGAGGAAAGCGCAAAGAGAGACCAATAAAGTGATGAAATCCTGGATGAGCTAAGA
>JAAHHN010000127.1 GCA_010672165.1 Spirulina sp. SIO3F2
TCTGTACTTGGCTGGAAATACTAAGTGATATAGCAAAACCGTTACATTATGACTCTTATGGATATACTCGCTCATTCCCTGATTTTAACGCCGCAGAGCGGCGGGGAATTTACCCCAAGAGATTAAACTTCGCCCCTCTCAGTTAGATCTGTACGTGCGACTTTCACCGCATACAGCTCCCGATATTCTTAGCTTTTGCTTTTGCTCATGTGAATGTAATGATGACAGGACTCATGCACTGCGACAAGATTAGCCTGTCGCCAATTCTGATGATTTCCATCAACATGGTGTAGATGAATCCTTTCATCTCCGACGAATTTTAGTCCGCAGGATTGACATGAATGGCTTTGCCGTTTGAGGGCTTTAGAGGTGCAGCCATCATAGAGTTTGCTGTTCCACTCACTCCAGTAGACAATATCGCCATCATAAGGAGATTTGCCTCCTTTAACGTTGATATGTTTGTTTACAGAGCAAGGAACTCTAGGGAACGCCGTTTGAATTAGTGCTGTTGCACTATTGCGGTTTTGCTTCGGTTCCTTGTTGAACACCTTAAATGCACGATGATTGAGATGCCAGAGAGAGTATCTTGCCCCTTCCATCTTGCAGTATTTATGGTAGTTCCGCCAACCTCTAACAACAGGTGCAAGCCTTTGGGCTTTCACCGTTGCACCAATGTTCGAGTTGTTGACGATGGCTTTTACTTTCTTACGGAAGGCTCGGTAGTTCTCCTCAGAGGGCGTACTCCGAAATTTTCCGTTGTTCTGACATTTAAAATGCCAGCCGAGGAAATCAAAACCATCTTTCGTAGCGGTGAGCTTCGTCTTCGTTTCACTGATATTCATCCCTCTTACTGCCAAGAACCTTGTGACATTTGCCAAGATTTTCTCGGCATCATCTTGGGGCTTAAGAAGAATGACCATATCATCAGCATATCTGACGCTTGGGTGAATCTCTTCTATGCCATTCAAGGCGATGTTTGCAAGTAAGGGGCTTACCACTCCACCTTGAGGTGTTCCTTGGTCAGGAAAACCTACATTTATTCCTGCTTTGAGACATCTGAATATCCCTAGCTTTAGCCCCTTGGGGGCGATTAGGTTTTCCATGATTGTTGAGTGGCTTATTCGCTCGAAGCATTTCTCAATATCGAGTTCTATGACTCGTTTGTGGATTCCATTAGCATTGCTTCTGAGATTTATTTGCAGGATTTTCTGCACATCATGAGCTGAGCGTCCTGGTCTAAATCCGTAGCTTCGTGCATGGAAAGTTGCTTCATGAGCAGGTTCGAGCGCAGACTTCGCTAGGCATTGCCACGCTCGATCTGCTAGGGTGGGCACTTTCAGTATTCGTGTTGTTCCATCTTTCTTAGGGATGGGAATTTCACGTAGGCTGTTGTGTTTCCAATTCCCCTGGTATTGGGCAATTTCTTCTGCCAGGGCTAGGCGCTCTTGAAAATTCAGGGCGGCTTTCCCATCTATACCTGCTGTTCTCTTCCCTGCATTGAGTTGGGTTACTTGGCGGATTGCCAGTAATCTAGCTGCTTGCGATCTTAGAATCAGTTTTTGGAGTGACCGTGCTTTGCGCTTGTCGCCAACTTGAACTGCTTTGTACACTCGCTTTTGTAGCTTGAAAAGGTTGAGTCGGAATTTCTTCCAAGGGATGCCTTTCCATAGTTCACTAGCTTTTTGGCTGTGTCTAACCATTGTCTACTCTAGTTTGTGTACTCTGAATACCTTGAAGCAATTACGCTTCATCCTACCCGGTTCTAAGGGTTTACTCCTCTCGTCCGGTCTACCATAAACTCGTCAGCCTATAGACCTTAGAACCGTTTTTCTTCGTTCCGTCCAGATGATTGTTTTGTCCCTTTAGATGGAGCCACTTCAACCGCTAGAACCCCTAACTCATGCCGCTACTAGGGTGCTGTGCGGCGGGGTACTTTACTCTAGCGAGGTCAGACTTTTTATTGTTGCTTCTGCCTTCTCGTAGGTCGCTTTTTTAGGCTCTGTTTCATCTTGGGGACTCCCTGTTAGCGCCAGTGTCACTTGCAACTTGTGTCTGATTGCGCCCTGTTCCCAGCTTCACCCTGTAAATTTCCGAGTTTACTCAGTGTGGGCAGATTAGGAGTCAGTCTTGAGTTTCGACGGGGGGACTTTCACCCCCATTATCTGGACAGTTAAGCTAGTCTTGGGAGACTTGGCTCTAGCGCTTATACTCGGCTTTCTTGCTTTGTTTTCACGCTAAACGAATCGCACCACCCTACAAGATGGCGATCGCACTAATAATAGTCTGAGCTGCTGCTACCATCCTCCTCGCTCCCACTTTCGAGTTCAGAACCCTCGTCCTCATCTGAATATAGTTCGCTGCTAGATGAATCGTTCTTTCCTTTCAATTTTCTTTGCTTCTTTTCCTCTTCATTCTTTTGCCTCTGTTCTTCAATTTGCTCGAGGTGTTTCTGGTACTCTTCTGCCTCTCTGGTGTCCAATAACCATCCGGATTGAGGTAAACTTCCAGTCTGGATATACGTCTCTTCGTACGGTGTTTCTTGTTCATTCAATGTCTCCGTATAAGGGTCGGCAATCTCAATCGTAATGGTATTTGTTTGCGTCTCTAGATTGTCCTCCTGTATGTCGGCATTCGCCGTTCCGATTCCCGCTTCTTTGAGCAGCCCTTGTAGGGTTTTTCCTTCTCCCCCACATCTCTCCACATCCACGTGATCAGATCCACAAATAAACACTACGCTCCTTACATAATCATCCTCCGTGCTTGCCTTGGTGTAGCTCTCCACTAGCTTGCTATACAGGTTTTTTACCATTACTACATTCCTTCGGGCTAGCCATCCCTGTTTGTCATTAACGGCTTTCTCACGGTTGGTAGGAGTGCTTTTGGTATCTACGTATACATACGGCTGATTTTGCTTTTGATAATACTCACGAGCCATAACAAACGTCGCGGCCTGGCTATCGTCTGTCGACCCCCCTTGATACCTCTTGAATTTCATGTTGGGCATCATTTCAATGATCGCCTGGGGCATCTCAGTCCCTATTTCCGTATTCTCGTGTTCTTGAGCTGAGTTCTGCATCTTTTCCTCGAACTGAGCCATTTTGATCTCATCGATTTCCATGGCTAACATTGAAGAGTCCTGGGTCGCCTCCACAACCGTATTGAGCGTTTTGCTTCTCCCGTGGCTTTCGCCAACCAGGACAACTTTCACTGTGGTTAAATACTTTTCTAGCCCTTGATCTTGGTCCGTTGTAGTATCCTGCAATTCTTGGTAGGAGCTTTGCCAATCTGCTTTGGCTAGCTCCTTCATGAATTCTAGCAGCGCCTCTTGATATGTATCAAACTCCTTCTCTGCCAGGTCTGTCTTGTTGAGCTTTTCCCAGTTTAGAAGAATCGGCATAAGTAACTCCGACTGTAGGTGTGTCGCCTTCTTTTTCTCGCCGTTCCCTGTCATCTCCTCCGCCACGGCCTCAATGAATTGAGTAGCAGACTCTAAGTTCTGGCCCTTGACACTGAATCTTTGGATATACTGGGTAGACTTTTGCGGTCTCTCTAATCTCGGTCGCAGATTCACGCTCTCGCCCCCCTTCCCCTTTTCTGTCGCATCTCTGGGGTTTGTCATCCGCAACCTTTGCGCTTCTCTGAACATACCGCTATCTGTTTTTCCTTTTTTCTGACCTTTCTCTACCTCCGCCGCCACCCGATCCGCCTCCTGCTCATAACGGTCATTCGGCTCCCCAATTGTCAACGACTTCCTCTGCACCACCGATCGCCCCCGCGTCGCCAACAACCCCACCGACCCCGAACCCCGGCCCTGCTTCTGCGCCCCCCTCGGTGCCTCAAACACAGACTTCTGCGCTACTTGAGCCGATCGCCGAGCTGCCGAACGAGAGACATGAGCCTTCATCTTTACAATTCCTTTCGAGACTTTATACACCTGAAAATCCTACAATGCCAACGTCAATAAAAGGGATATTGTGTTGAAATCTGCACCCTTCCCTCACCGTTTGTTGTTTATCTTTACGGTTCTTTATGTCTGCAATCCCCACCCCGTCTTCCACGGCCTATATCGACGCCGTCCTCCACCGTCTCCAGACTCTCTGTAACGCCCTCTGCGACGGCGAACCCCTGCCCCCCCTCGCCCGACCCCTCCCTCCCGAACAATCCCCCGCCGCCCAGCTTCAAGCCACCTTTGGCCTCTCCGAAGTTGAACTCGATATTCTGCTGCTCTGCCTTGGCGCCACCCTCGACCCCCAGATTGCCCAAGCCTGTAGCACCATCAGCGGCCAACCCCAACTCTGCCCCACCCTCGCCACCGCCACCGCCCTCTTTGAGGATGCCGACTGGAGCCTGTATAGCAGCGCCAACCCCCTCCTCACCTGGCGACTAGTTGAATTCGCCGCCGAATTCAACCCCGCCCATACCCCCCTGCGCCTCGACCCGCGCATCCTCAGCTTCTTGCTCGGACAAACCGCCCCCGACCCCAAGCTCCAAGGTTGGGTGCGCCTCGCGCCCGTGCCCCCAGCCCCCGACTTGCCCCCCTCCCACCAACAGCTTACGAACCAGATTCTCGCCGCCTGGTCAGACGCCCCGTCACCGCTGCCGCTGGTACAGCTCACGGGTCCCGACGCCAGCGGCCAAACTGCGGTGGTGGCCGCCGTCAGCGCGGAATTGAATTGGGCATTGGGGCAGCTTGCTGTCGTCAACCTGCCCCTCAACCCCGCCGATCTAGCCCAACTACAAACCCGCTGGGAACGAGAAGCGCTCCTGAGCCGTGCCATCTTGCTCCTGGATGCCACTGGGTTTGAGCAACAGGATACCGAGCGCCTGGCCAAGCTGCGCCAATGGCTCGAAACCCTCCAGAGCCCCGTGATTTTGATCGCCCGCGATCGCCTTTTACGCCAACAACACCGCCCCTTGCTCAACGTTGAATTAGCGCCCCCCACCTTTGCCGAACAGCGCCACCTCTGGCAGGAACATCTAGGTTCCAATGCCGCTGGACTGGAGGACGCGATCGACCAACTCGCCCAACGCTTTAGCCTCCCCCCCACTGCCATCCAGACCGCCTGTGCTCTCGCCCAACCCGCTGAACCGGCCGCCCGCTCCAAGGTGCTCTGGGACTATTGCCGCACCACCGCCCGCCCCCAGCTCGATGACCTCGCTGAACGCCACCCCTGCCGCGCCACCTGGGATGATCTTGTCCTGCCCGATCGCCAGCGCCAAATCCTCCTCAAGATCGCTGACCAACTACGCCACCAAGCCCAGGTATACCATAAGTGGGGTTTTGCGCGTCTGGGTCGAGGCTTGGGTCTTTCAGCCGTATTCCACGGCCCTAGCGGCACAGGCAAAACGATGACCGCTGAGGTGCTGGCGGGGGCCTTTGGCTTGGATCTCTATCGGGTGGATCTCGCGGCCGTGGTCAGTAAATATATCGGCGAAACCGAAAAGAACCTGCGGCGGATTTTTGATGCGGCAGCCACAGGAGGCGTGGTCTTGCTCTTTGATGAAGCCGATGCCCTGTTTGGCAAACGTACCGAAGCCCGCGATAGCCGCGATCGCCATGCCAACCAAGAGGTGAGCTATTTGCTCCAACGCATGGAAACCTATCCGGGCCTGGCGATTTTGACGACGAACTTTTTTAACGCGATCGATGAAGCCTTCTTGCGCCGGATTCGCTATGTGGTCAAATATGCCTACCCCGATGCCCCCCACCGCGAAGAAATTTGGCGACGGGTGTTTCCCTCTCAAACCCCCACCCACGATCTCCGCTACGACTGTCTCGGTATTCTCGATCTGCCCGGTGGCAATATCCGCAACATTGCCCTCAATGCCGCCTTTGCCGCTGCCGCCGAGCACAACCCTGTCACCATGCACTATATTCAACAAGCCACGCAGTTAGAATATGTCAAGCTGGGGCGGAGTTTGACAAAGAAAGAAACGAAATATTGGTTCGATTGAAGGATTTGGGGTTGCGCGTTGCTCGTTATCAGGCTCCGCCTGGTAACGCAGCTTAAGAGGCTCTGCATCTCATCACACCCAGGTTCCGCAGCTCAGTTCAGCAAAATGGCAGTGTGTTATGTAGGGTGTGTTAGGCGGGCCAAGATTGACGATTCCCAGTCGATAATATTATTCCCGCCATAACGCACCATCCACGGTATTGATACGGCGAATGTGTTTTTGCATGATCATGTTGGTGGGTTTGGTGCGTTACGCAGGAGCGAAGATTGTTCCGGCTTGCGTAAGTTTTCTCCCTGCCAACACACCCTACAGGACAGCGATCGCGCTGAGCATCTTATCTTTGTCAAATAACAGAGCCCCCTTGCGTTTTAATTCCCATGGATCTTGATCATAGACCCGATCTGTTTTCCAATCTTCACGGAGGACATTAACGCGATTGGTGCTAACTTTCATGCCAGTCAAATCTGCCACATTAAACCGGGCGGATAGGCTTGTGAGTCGTAAGTCAGCATGACTCAGATCAGCGCCCACAAACGTGGTGAGGTACAGTTGGGCAGCTTGCAAGTTGGCAGACTGTAACTCAGCATCGATAAACTTAGTGCGCTTGAGCTTAGCGTGTTGGAGATTCGCTCTGGAGAGCTTTGCACAACTCAGTTTGGCGGCGGTAAGCTGAGCAGCCTCAAGATTAGCATCCGTCAGATCTGCGCCATACAGGTCTGAGTCTTGCAAATTTGCATGGCTCAAGTTGGCACCTGCCAGGTTGGTCTGGGTCAAATCAGACTTTGAGATCAATGCATTACTCAAATTGGCATTGTGGAAGTTTGCTGACTTCAGCATTGCCCCCGTCAGGTCTGCCCCTTGTAAATCAACGCCCTGTAAATCTTTTCCTTGGAGATCGATTCCCTGAAGCTCCGGCTTGACGACTAGGAGGACATGACGCCATTGATTCCAAACCTCAGCACCTTCCTGGAGAATTTCCAGGTGTTCTGGGTTGCCTGTGAAAGTTCTAATCTTAGAGAATCTATTCATCAATAAATTGAAATATGATTATTATTAATTCCAGAGACCCAGCGACCAATATCAAAACTATTGAATCTCCGAGAGTCTATCGTAAAAACGACTGAGTAAGTCATATCCGAGTAAGCAAGGTAAGTCATATCTGAATAAATTATCATTCTCACGAATTGTCATCGTATAGCCAACGCCGAGAAACCCCATCACTGCATCATCGGGATGAGGTTCATATTCTTTTCTTCTAATGATTTCACCACCACCAAGATCATAGGTTGTGGGTAAATGCCCAACGGGGGCGGATGCATCATCGATCGAGAGGCCATCAAACACCCAATCTTCATTACGATCATCTTCACGACGGCATTCACTAGAGACTTTCCAGCCTACCCGCAGACCAAATTCTTTGGCTGTTGCTTCACGAATCATTCCTGAGCGGTATCCACGGGCATATTTCATACTGTCCCGCCAAATTGCCCGTTGAATGGTAAAGCCAAATCGACAATTACTATAGGCTCGCCATAAGCGATCCATAATCTCTAAATCATCGATGGGTAAGTCTTTGATATCTTGGGGGCTTAGCCAAGTGCCGTGGCGATTGGCGATTCCCAAAATTAGCTGACGAGTTAACCGATTTGCCCATTGCCAGTTTTGTTCCTTCAATGCATCTACTAATGGTTGGTAGTCTATGTCAGCCGTAGAGTTTGGTAGATGATCTAGGAGCGCGATCGCTTCAGATCTAGGATCAATCTGTTCATGGAGTTGGCGTCGATTCATACGAGAATCTAGCAAAATATCTGGGAAATCTTCACCATCAGGAACCTTCAAAATCGAATGTAAGCGATTTAAAAAGCACTTGATAAAATCTTTCTCAGTCAAGGTATCTTGTTCACGGACATCTGAACATCGTTGGCTGTATGAACTACGTCTGGTATTTTCCCCTTTAACCAAACTGAAAGTTGTGGGCAAACAACCCGCAGGGGCACTCAGATCACGAGATGTCTCAGCTTTTAGACCCAACAGTGAATTGCGTTTTGGATTAATAGGATTAGGATAAGTTGACCAGTAAACTTGCGATAGAAAATAGTCCATTTTCTCAGAATCATAACGTTTATAATTCCAAGTTTTACATTGCTGGGTAAACCCGAAGCGCTCATGACTATACGCTCGCCAAAGTCGGTCAATGATCTTGATGTCAGCACCTGGTAAGCAATAAATATCAAACTTACGAAGCCCTTGATCTTCACGACCAGCAATTTTCAGAATTAGCTCACGGGTCAGATCATCAGCCGTGGCCCAGTCTCCGGCTGCTAGGAGGTCTTGCAAGGGTTGATAGTCGATCCCTGCAAATGATTGGGGTAAGCTATTGAGTAGTGCCATTGCAGTCATTATCAACCTCCCGTTTTCATGAATTCACTCTGTTGGGACTACGGCTATAGTGCAGTGCGGGTTTAAATATCCGGAGCCTCCTGCCCCTCTTCCTGCTCCTCCGTTAGCGTCAACTGCTGTCGCACCGTCGCCAACAACTCCGCATTCTGTAAAATCACACCTACTTGGTTATTAAACACCTGCATATATTGCTGGTCGTTTTGGTCAAAACTAGTCTGGAAAAACTCCGGTATGCCATCGATGGGTGCAACATAACTCTGAACCGTCTCGCTATCGATTTTGTTGACGAGTTGCGTCACCCCAATCAGCTCCCCATCCGGGTTCCAAATCGGCATACAGAGCAGACTACAGGTGCGATACCCCGTCCGCGCATCGGTGCGCTTCGCCGTCTCAGAATCCGGGTAATCATAAAGATCAAAGGGAATATTCAACGGCACGCCCATCTCTGCCACTTGACCCGCATAGCCCTGACCCACCTTGAGCCGCAACTCTTGGAATTGCTCCCCATCACCAATCGGTAACTTGGTCCAGAGTTCCCCCTGCTCCCGATCCAGCAGCCAGAGGGTCGAGCGATCGGCATTCATTAGCTCCTTGGCTGCATCCATCACCCGCTGTAAAATCACATCCAGCTCCAGGCTACTCTGGGACACCGATCGCGTCGCCGCCATCAATGCCGCCGCCACCCGCTGACCCCGCGCTGTCTTGTGATAGGAGCGGAAACTCTCCAGAATCATCCGGATCAAGGGCGCATTCTCGGCAAACCGTGCTTCATCCAACTCCGTAAAACCCGCTGTATCGATGCGATCGGCTAAGGGTGCACTGCGATCGTGGAAGCGCTTGAGCTTATTGATGCATTGCACCACTGCCACCAGATGCCCATTGTCATTGATCAGCGGAAACGCCAGCATCGTATAGGTGCGATAGTTATTTTTGGCGTCCTGCTCCTGTGCCGTGACCGATCGCGGATCATCATAAAAGTCGTAGGGAATATTGATCGCCCGCTGACTTTGGGCCGCTTCCCCCACAATCCCCTTATCCGCTGGAATCCGAATTTCCAAGGGCTCCTCGCCTTCAGTTTCGGCAATAATTGACCAAAACTCATTCTTGTCCACATCCAACAAAAAGATGGTGGAGCGATCGGCCAGCAGTGATTTCCCCGTCCGGAGGGTAATCGAACGCAGGGTGGTATCCAGAATGTCATCAAACCCCTTGCCATCCATAACCTGATTCAGCAAGCCCAGGGTCTGGCTCACCACGCTCTGAGGCGTACCTTCAGCTTGGCGCTTAAAGGCCTCAAACTGGCGGGCATTGTGCAGCGCTACCCCCACCTGGGAATTAAAAATCTTCATATATTTTTGACTGTTGGCATCGAAGCTATCCTGGAAACATTCCGGTGCATCGGGCCAATCGTCCGGATCATAATCGGGATAATCCCCCTGACGACGCTTATTAATCAGTTGTGTAACCCCCAGCAAATCCCCTTCTGGACTCCAGACGGGCATACAGAGCAGACTACAGGTGCGATAGCCACTCTTCTGGTCGGTTTGTTTCGCCGTGGCTGAATCCGGGTGGTCATAGAGGTCGAAGGGGATATTTAGCGCCTTGCCCGTAGCCGCCACCTGCCCTGCAAAGCCTTTGCCCACGGGAATCCGAATCTCGCGGACCGAGCCATCCTCAAAGGGAATTTCCGTCCAGAGTTCGTCGGTTTCTTCATCTAGGAGCCAGAGGGTGGAGCGATCGGCACTCATCAGACGCTTAGCGGCGCCCATCACCCGACCGATAATTTCCTTGGAATCAAGGGTACTTTGGGCCACGGTGCGGGTAGCTTCAGCCAGCGCTTCGGAGGTTTGCAGTTTTTGAGTGACTTTGTAGAGGTCTTGGCAGCGCACCAAAATTCGCTGCATCGCTGGGGCATAGTCTTCGAGGGTGGCGCGATCGCCCTCCGTAAAGCCCTCCTTATCAATGCGCTCCACCAAGGGCTGCTGGGGATATTGAATCGGTTGCAGCTTATTCACCAGTTGAATAAATGCCACAATATCCGCTTGGGTATTCACCAACGGTAGGGTTAATTCATTGCGGTGGGGGGTGTCTTGTTCCTGGACTTCGGAGACAATATTGCCCCAATCTTCCGAGGAATCTTTGGAAACATTAACGGCTTTTTTATAGATCGTCACCCGCCCGGCATTTTGGTTATTGGAGAAGATTTGAATCTTGGTAGAACTGCTCACTGTAGTCCGGGCTAGAATTGACCACAGCTCATTTTTATCTCGATCAATAAAGAAAATATTGACGCGATCGGCAGACAAGTTTTCACCAATTTTAAGCGTGAGTGAGCCTAAAATGGAGGAGAGAATATCATCAAAATCTTTACCTTCAAACGAGCGCAACATCGAGAGCAGTTTTTGCTCTTGTTGGGCCACCATTTGTTGAAAGCTGGGCTGGACTTTTTCGATCGCTTTTTGTACCCATTGGGTATCAAAAATTGCCCCGTAAATGCGATTACAGGTCTCTAAATGTTTACCTCGTTTGACCAACAATCCAGAAAGACGGAGTTCCATTTGCTCGGGGGTACTGCCCGCTTCAATCAGTTCCCCGTAGAGCACCCGTTGGTAGAGCTTGAGTAGAGGGGTGGGGCGTTTACCGGTTCTGAGGAGGCGATCGCGGATCGTTTTCAAGTGGGGCGGCTCATCCTGCACCTCCCAGTTATGTAAGATCCGCGCCTCAATCAAGCCCGTCAGCCAATCTTCCATCTCGTCGAGTTGGGGCACATCCGTCGCCGAGCGCACCAACTGACAGATTTTTTGAGTCAAAAACGGCTGCCCGCCCGTCCAATCCAAAATTGCGGTCATCATCCGTTCAGCATCGGGCACATGACCCACTAGACCCGCAACCAGGGGCCGCACTTCATTGGGTTGAAACCCCTCCAGCAAAATCGGCTGACCCACATTAAACGGCGTGCGGTGTTTATCTTGAATCAGATCATAGGGTGTAGCGACCCCAAACAGTGCAAACGTGAGACGGTCATATTCCACACAGGTGCGCAGAAACGAGAAAAAGTCATCACTGCGAAAATTAAGACTCAGGATGCTATCAATTTCATCGATAAAGATAATAATCGGTGATGGGATGCAGTCGAGTAGCACCTGTTCAAACAGTTCACTGAGGCGTTGGACAGGGGGCAAAAACTCGCGATCGCGCAGCCAAGCGCGCAGATTAATCGGTAAACGAAAACTCGTAACGATACGCCGCATCACCCCCGCATACCATTGATCCGGCGTGATATCTTGAGAACCAATTTTAGTCAGGTCAATCGCCGCACAAGCCACCCCTTCTTGCTTAAGGCGGTGCATGGTACGCACCCGCAGACTGGTTTTGCCCATTTGCCGCGAGTTCAGTACGTAGCAGAAGGCCCCCGCCTTAAGGCCCTCGTAAAGGTCACGGTCTGCTTGACGCACCACATAGCTCGGCGCATCTAAATGCAGATGGCCGCCCACTTTGTAGGTGTAATCGTCGCGGGTAGATTGCACAGGCATAACAGTCAAGGTTGACATTAACGATACTCCGAAGTAAAGCGGTCGTGAAAGTAATGACGATAAAGCGCAAAACGGGGCGTCACTGTATTGCCATGAAGATGCACCAGACCCATACTATGGAGTTTAAAGGCCAAAACCGATTCCAGCTCCACCGGATGGTCCAGCGTAACCACGGTTTTGAAGGCCTTCGCTAGGTTAGGATGCTGTTGCAAATTCCAGCTATGGCGGCGTAGATGGTCACCATAGACCCCCGCCTCAGTCACAGCCTCAGCCAGTAACTGCTCAAGGGGAATTTGGTGGTGGGCGATTGAATATAGGGCTAGGCGCACCAGATAGGGATGGCCGCCCACCATCTCCATCAGTCGACTCACCTGCTGCTCTTGCCAATGCAAGCCATGCCGTTGAGCTAAATCTTGCACCTGTGCGATCGTAAATTCAGTCAAATCAATGGGTAAACCGACGTTAAATGGCGATTGATTAATATCCATGGGTAGGTAGACCTCGGTGGAATGCACCACCACTAAGCGCAATCGCTCCCACAGTTCACTGCCCATATCCCCATAGCCTGCTTCTTCATACCAAGCTCGGAGCAAGCCAAAGAAGTCATCGGCGATGCTGGGGTAGTCAAAAACGCGATCCACCTCATCAAGACCGAGCACCAGGGGGGTTTCACTCTGAGAGAGCAAACAATCCTCAAAAAAAGCGGTGCAATTGTCTTTGCTGCCGTAGGTCTGGGTCCAATAGACATCCAAATCGGGCGAGACACGTAGCTTCCGGGCGATACGTAGGCAGAACCATTGCAACAGGGCATTAAGGTTTTCAAAGACCGCCTTGTCAGCATGCTGAAAGCTTAGGGGCACCGTACGATAGCCCTGCTCCCGTGCCTGGTAGAGAATCCGCGCCATCAGGGAGGTTTTGCCCATCTGACGGGGGGCTTTAAGGCGAATCAGCGCACCGGGTTGAGCGATCGCGCGATAGCATTCATCCTCATGGGGGTCACGGACAATATAGAATGCCGATGCCAAGCGCACTTGACCCTTAGGGAGTTCCGGTTCCGCCACAGGTAGGGGAACGCCTGTGTCGGTCTCACTGGTCGTTGGCTCCGGGTCGGGGTCACTAGCCACCTCCCAATTGCTGCGCTGACTGAGGGTTTGACGAATTTTGTGCAGCACCAGCTCATTGTCTTGACCCGTTTCCCAAGAGCAAATTTGCAACCCGGTGAGATAGGTGCGCAAATCATGGTTGAGTAGCGTGTGGCTCGGCAGATCCACCCGCACGGGCAGTAAGATTGGCTGCTGGTACTGAACCTGGTATTCGCGTACCTGACGCAGGGTTTCCAAGACCATCTCACTGACGATCGCCGCCTGAGACAACAGCACCACCAAATAGTCACAGTCTGGAATGGCCCGAATCAATTCCGGCAGTGACAATGGCACACCCGTCACCTCATGACCATCGGTGGTCAAAAAAAGTTCTAGAGTTTGTTTAACAGCACTCGCCGGATTAACCGCGCTAATCAGCACGCGGCAGGAGGGGGAAAGGGAGCGTGAAATGCGCTCCACCGCCCCCCGAATGCTCTTTTTCGTAACCTTTTCCCCAAAAACGCCCGAGAGTTTTTGCCAGAGCTTATAGCCCACAGATTTCTCGACATATTGGGGGTTGAGCGGATAGATCTGCTCATAGGTTTTGCCGTCCCAAGAGCCACAGAAGACTTCGCGCTCCAGGTCGTTGAGATGTTTCCCTGTTTTGGCAAACACCCATTGATCGGTCAGTTTTAACGCATCCTGTGCATCCATGATGAATTGGTAAACCGTTATGCAGTCCGTCTGTAATCCGCTGATCATCAGCCCCATTGCTGCTCAGCAATCTGGCTGATTTCTTCTAGTATCTCAGCTTGACCAACCTCTAGGGGTCTGGTTTCAAGTTGTGATCTTGAGCGAAACTCTCCTCCGATCTCGATTATTGAGTGCTAGGCAGGCAAGTGGAGGTTCCAGAAAAAGTCCCTCTTTACTCTCTAAACCTTAGATCCCCCCTTCCCCCCTTAAATAAGGGGGGTGACGCCGCAAGCGGCTGGGATCTTAACTTTAGGAACGAGGATTGCGTGATCACCCCCTTATTTAAGGGGGTCGGCGTAGCCGGGGGGATCTTGCAAGCTGTGCTAATCGGTCCAAATGCGCCAGTCTAAACCCAGTTTCAGTATGGTGGGTCAAAGCCCATAGGGGCAATCCCACCCATGTTCAGCAAGCCTCCGTAGACGGTGCAAAAAGCAACTTGTCAACGGTCAACTGTCTCCGATTGTAGAGTCCGGATTCAGGGTCTGGGTAGCCGAAGAGAAGAATTCATGAGGTTTGCTGAGGTTTGCTGAGGTTTTATGAGTGAGGGGTGTTACATCTCTTCACGCGCCCTCAAGTTCGTCCGTATAATTTCCGGAAAGTTTATGAGTTTTTCTGGTTCCTTTCAGACCAGCGATCGCGGACACTAATACTTAGTTAAGGAATCACGCCCCAAGCGAAAGGTTCCGAACAGTTTGGTCAACCGCATCAGGGAGGGAGCAGTTATGTTTAACATGATCAATACCACCATCCGCTATTGCACCCGTGAATTGCACCAGGGCTATCGCAATACCTATGGGAGCCTTAAGTCTGACTATGCTGAGATCTTAAGCTGGGCAACCCAAATGGCGCTAGAGAGCATTGCCCAAAGTGATGCGGCTTATCACGATATTGAGCACACCGTTTTGGTGACGCTAACGGGTCAAGAAATCTTGCGCGGCAAGCATATCCGAGATGGTGGTGTGACCCCAGAAGATTGGCTCCACTGCATTTTATCTTTGCTCTGCCATGATATTGGCTACATCAAGGGTCTCTGTGCTGGCGATCGCCCCCAGCAGCGGCTCTATGTCACCGGGCTGCAAGGGGAATTGCTCAAGCTGGCCCCTGGGTCAACCGATGCAAGCTTAACCCCTTATCACGTCGATCGCGGCAAACAGTTTGTGTTAGAGCGCTTTGGCGGGCATCCGCTCATTGACGTTAAAACCCTTCAGCACAATATCGAGCTGACCCGTTTCCCCGTGCCCAAGGGTGAGTTGCACCGTCAAACCGAGACCTATGCGGGCTTGATCCGGGCGGCTGATTTGCTGGGACAATTGGCTGATCCGCGATACTTGCAAAAGCTACCGGGTCTGTTCCAAGAATTTGCGGAAAATGGCACGAATCAGGCGCTTGGCTATGCCAATGCCGATGATTTACGGGCCGGTTTTCCAGGCTTCTATTGGAATGTGGTGGCACCGTTTGTCCAGGAAGGATTGTCATTTTTGGATATCACCCAAAACGGGAAGCAAATTGTGGCCAATCTCTATGCCAACATCTTTATGGTGGAGCATGAGTTATACCAAAGACGGCAAGAGAAAGCGTCAGCTCGGCAGCCGTTGATGGCGGTGGTTTGATGGGATGGCAACACAGTAACAAACTCCACAGGAGTCCCTTTTCTAACCAGAAAAGGGGCTTTTCTTTGGTTTTAGGGCACATCATTATTCATCCGGCAGGCGGAACGCAAATATCCGTCCAGGAGGCTACGCCAAAGGCTTCGCTCACTGACACCTACACTACGGTGTTCTTGTCCTACAGCCCGTAAAGTGAGTATCAATTCCATTTAAAACAAAACAAACGCGATAAGCCTTGTCCGTCAGTCATTTCAGCAGTCCTAGCCCAGTAATCCCTAAACAGGCTGTGGAAATCTTTGTGTCGATCGCCCAGCTTGCCCAATTGGGCTTGGTATAATCAGCGGCCAGATTCGCAGAGCATCATCAAAGTCTGTAGGGCAGGAGGGACGGCGTGAAATTCGGGATCGATATGGGGCACAATGCACCGCCCGATACGGGGGCAGTGGGCTGGGCCAAGGAAGATGACCTCACCAAAGCGGTGGGCAACCAGGTGATCGACAAACTCGAAGCCCTAGGGCATGAGGTGGTGAACTGCACCCCCCGGCGGGCCAGTAGTGTGGTGGATTCCTTGCGGCGGCGGGTGAGCACCGCTAACGCCCGCAATGTGGATCTCTATGTGTCGATCCATTTCAATGCCTTTAATGGCCGAGCGAATGGGACAGAAGTATTTGCGGCAAGTTCAGCGGGGCGGCGCTATGCCCAGCCGGTGCTGAACCAAATTATTAACCTGGGGTTTTATAACCGGGGGGTTAAAAATGGCTCGCATTTCTTTGTGCTCAAAAACACGAATATGCCTGCGATTTTGATCGAATGCTGTTTTATTGACTCCTGGCGCGATCGTAATCTCTATGGCACGGACGCGATGGTGAATGCGATCGTTAAAGGTTTGACCGGGCAAGAGCCACCCCAAGCTCAAGGCGGTGGTAGCGAGGCTGGGGGGTCTGGTGAAGTGACGCGGGATGAGCAAGTGTTGAAGTTGCAGCAGCAGTTGAATCGATTGCGGGTGCGCGATCGCAATGGCAAAGTGCTGGTCGAAGATGGCCTCTGGGGCTCCAATACAGCGTCGGCGGTGGCACGATTTAATGACCTGATGGCCATACGCAGTGATGACAGTGCCAGTGCGGCCACCTGGAAAGCGCTAGAGGATATTTTTGAGAAGCCTATTCTACGTCAGAGTCATGCGACAGGGAAGGCGGTGCGCTATGTGCAGTTTCGGATTGGCACGGCGATCGATGGCATTTTTGGGCCCAATACGGCGCGATCGGTGCGACGTTGGCAGGCGTCGGTGCACATCACAGCAGATGGGGTGGTTGGCCCCCAGACTTGGAGCAAGTTGTTGGGGTGAGTTGGATTCTCAAGCAACTTGAAGTGTTCTAGGTTTAGGAATCACTTCTCCTTCTGCCTGCCAAGCTTCAAGATACATCTCCATCACTGCTTCACCATTGCGAATAGCTTCCACACGAGTTTTACCGTGGGTGCAAGGCATCACAACTCGCTCGGCAAATTCCGGGATCGTTACCAAGAAAAGCTGATCTTCATCAGACCATTGAATCAGCAGGCTATATCGATTCATGAATCTTCTTTCAATGCGTCTAGTTCAGCAAGTAATTTTGTAAGTTGCTTCTCCAGATAGCGTGGCACATCATCACTATCTTTGCCAGCAACTGTCAACGTTTTGTTGAGCAACGGATGTCGCCAACGCTCATGACTTCCCTTGCCACGTTTAGGTCGGTAAACAAACCCCTCGCGGGTAATTTGGGCCTTTAGCTCTCGAATCTTCCTGGGCATAGCTTGAGTTGTCAACTATTTGACCTATTATCTGCAAAGTACAGAACAAAAAATCAGAACTCGCCTGAAACCCTTTAAATTGCTGGGATGGCTCCCCTTCCCCTACCCCCGATACAGATCAATAATCTCCTTCAACCCCGGAACCGCGAGCCCTTCACCCAGCGCCAACACCTCCCAACTTTGCCCCAAACGCTGGAGCGCCACCATTTTCAGTGCTGTCATACTCTTGTACTGCTGACCCAAAAGGTTATACCGAGCAACTTCCTGCTGAGTCGTGTGATTAACTAATCGCACAAACGCATTGCTGATATCACCAAAATCCTGATGGCGCTCTTGGCAACGATAGATATTGACCAACAAGATTAACGTGTGAATTCGATCCGGCATTTGGGCTAAATCCACCACAATTTGCTCATTATCCCCCTGGCCACCCCCCGTCAGGTGATCGCCTAGGTGAGTCATTGCCCCTGACTCATGTTGGAGATTACCAAAATAAATCACATCCTGATCCTGGCAAAGGCGCTGCTGCTGATCAAGACAAATAACCGTTGCATCCAAGTCCAAATCATGCTGTTCAACAAAGATACTCCGAATGCCCCCCGGACGCTGGGCAATGTCCCAGCCGAGACCCAGCAAGAGGTGCTGCAAATTCGGCGCAGCTTGCTCCAACACGATCCGTTGTCCTTGTTGAAGATTAATCGCCATCCGTTGTATTGAAAAACCTCAATCCTTTATAGCGCATGAATGACTCTATACCTTGCTAGCCTCATCTTCAATTCAACACCTCTGCCAGTGCTCAAGATGGTTTGCTTAACCTGGCTGCGGATCGCTGGGGGATGTTGCCATCGGAGCGCTGATCTGGTTTACGCCTTGTTCTAAAGCAGCAAGGCGATCGTGAACCTGACAAGCAGCGGGTTCTAAACGTGCCCAGATTCCCAGACGCTGCAAACGTTGGTATACCTCGCCCTCGGCTCCCACAATAAAGACCGTGTGGCGGCTATTGCGGGCTTGTTTGACAATGTTCTCCACAGCGAGGGCAGCGGTTACACCCAAGAAAGGCACATCGCCTAAATCCAGGATCAGCGTTTCAAACTTTTGCACGATCGCCATTCGACTTGCGATCGATTTCGCTGCCCCAAAACTCATTGGCCCTCCCAGGCGGAAGAGCAAAATTTTCCCCTGGGCTTGCGCCAGCAATTCCCGCTCTCGGTAGGAGAGATCTGATTCATCGCTGGGGGTAGTGATCAACTTAACGCGAGAACTTTGGATTTGGCTGAGGCGCTCAATGGTGAGTAGGTTTGCCACAAAAACCCCAACTGCCACTGCCGCGATCAAGTCCACAAAAACCGTAAGGAACAGCACAATATACATGATGCTCGTGGTCTTGATGGAGACCTTATGGGCACGGCGGAGAAACTCCCAATCGATGATGTCAATCCCCACCTTAATCAAAATACCGGCCAGCACCGTATGGGGAATTTGAGCGGTGAGTGGCCCAGCCCCCAACAACACACTCAGCAAAATCAGTGCGTGAACCATTCCGGAAATGGAGGTTTTGCCCCCTGAATGGACATTGATAACTGTACGCATCGTTGCCCCAGCCCCCGGCAAGCCACCAAATAGGCCGCAGACAATATTGCCCAAGCCTTGACCCACCAGTTCTTGGTCGGGGTCATGCTGGGTGCCGGTGATGTTATCTGCCACCAAAGAGGTCAGTAACGAGTCGATCGCGCCTAATGCCGCTAACATCAAGCCATAGCCCACCATGGACTTGAGTTGAGACACCTCAAAGACCGGCAGGTTAAACTGGGGTAAACCCGTGGGGATCTCACCAATACGGGGAATCTCTGACTCAGGGAACAGAAACACAGAGAGCAACGTGCAGACGATTAGCGCACTGAGCGGAGAGGGCACAATGCGGTTGAGCTTGGCGGGGGAGCCAAACACAATCACAAGCGTTAAGACCCCCAGGCCGGTCGCTGCCCAATTAGGTTGACTCAGCGTGTCCGGGACATGTTGCAGGGACGCAATCACGCCCGGTTGGGCTGCATGGCCAAAAAATGGCACGATTTGCAAACAGAGAATAATAAACCCCACACCCGACATAAACCCTGAAATGACGGTATAGGGCATCAGGGTAATGTATTTGCCGAGCTTGAGAAACCCAAAAATAATCTGGAATAAGCCCCCCAGCATCACCACGGTGAAGGCCATGGCCACGCCTTGTTCGGGGTTCTCTGCGGTTAAGGCCGCGTAGACGGCGGCCATCACCACCGTCATCGGGCCGGTGGGTCCAGAAATTTGGGAGGGCGTCCCCCCAAATAAGGCGGCAAAAAAACCAATAAAGATCGCACTATACAGACCCGCGATCGCCCCTGCTCCAGAAGACACACCAAAAGCGAGGGCCAAAGGCAGGGCGACAACGGCAGCCGTTACACCACCGAAGACGTCTCCCCGTAGATGCCGGGTCGAAAGTTTAGGGAGCTGAGGCATAGGTCGAAGGGGGAGAGGATGAACAATAGAAAGCGGCAGAAAACCAGACTGGGTGATTCCCGCTATGAATTCGGCGAATTAGTTGTCATGACCCATTGAGGGATGACTGATTTTATGCTGCGGAATCGGTTCCGGTGCGATGTCTACGGTAAAACTTAAGGTGTGGGGACAGGTGCAGGCGCTAAGCTGGGATCGGGGACAATGCCAGGGCTAATTCCTGATTCCAGGGCCGATTGACAGAGTTGTTGCGTAAACTCATCGGGGCTAGCAACCGCCAAGGTAAACGTTGCCTGTATATTCGATTCATCTGCATTGGGCAAATAGCCCACAATTTCGACTTGACCCACTGCATCGTTGCCCGTGAGCACCAGTTCTTTGCGATCGCGGTATTGGCGTTGCCCAGGTGAAAGCCCCACCCCTTCCGGTAAGGGGGGGATGCCTGCGGCTTTCATCCCGGCGGCTTCATCAGGGTCAATGGCGATGGGCCATTCGGCCACGCCCAAATCGGAAAACAAATAGCCGATAAAGTCTGAAGGCTGACCATTGGGGTAAATCAGGTAAAAACAAGAGCGTTGCAAATGTCGTGCCTTGCCCATGCTACTGGTGGCTTGAACTGCTTGTTTGAGATCAGGGTCTTGGGCAGCAGGGCAGCCTCCCAGCAGCGCGAACAGACCCAGCACCAATAAGAGCGAACAGCGAAGGTGCGTCATGACTCCGAGGAAAGAGACGATGGGTTGATCATGAACAGCGATCGCGCGACAAGGAGTGATCTGCTCATAAAACTTTACGTTTACCCAGTCACAGTTGGTCAACGGCCGGGTTAGTGGGACAATCAAAGACCCCATTTATCTAGAATCTTTTGGGTTCTCAATGGTTTATCCCCAGCAGCGTCAACAACAACTCCATACCCTGATGCAACGTTTGGGCTTGTCCGACGATGCCGCGATCGATTGGCAACTTTTAGATATTGCCCTGACCCACCCAAGCGCCGATCGCCACGCCAACTATGAGCGCCTCGAATTTGTGGGAGATGCAGTGGTGCGTTTATTAGCCTCAGAGATTTTGTTACAAGACTATCCGGATGATCCGGTGGGTGACTATGCAGCGATTCGTTCGATTGTGGTGAGCGATCGCGTTTTAGCCCAGTGGGGTGAACGCTATGGCCTCGATCGCTATCTGGTGATGGCCGGTGGACAGATGGGGCGATCACACAAGTTTGTGCGCTTGGCTGATGTGTTTGAAGCAGTGTTGGGCGCACTGTATAAAAGCACCGGTGACATGCGTTTGATTGCTGAGTGGTTGACGCCCCTGATTCAGCAGCAAGCTGCCGAAGTCCGCCGCGATCCGGCGTTTTATAACTACAAAGATGCTCTGCAAGCTTGGACCCAGGGCCAACACCAAGCGTTACCCACCTATCAGGTGCAGGAACAACCCGAAAGCACCACCCCCCAAACTCGCTTTCACGCTGAAGTTTGGTTACATCAGACGGCGCTAGGTCAGGGGAGTGGGCCCAGCAAAAAGGA